>JBFHIK010000095.1:0-8408 GCA_041596555.1 Methanosarcina sp. | reverse complement strand
GTCCCTTTCCTCTCCTTTGTCTCCTTCATTTTCTTCTCCATACCCCTCTACAAATTCAAAATAATCTTCTTCGTCCCCTTTCAGGAGTATGAGGTCCGCGTGTTTACTGGACAAACCCAGTTTAGTAGCAAGCTTTTTTATGCTCTTCTCATACTCTTCATTCTCTTCTTCTGTGAAAAGGTCCATAACATAAGCTACCCACTTTATGTATGCCTGTTCATCTTCCATCCATGATCTGTTATCGATAATCTCTAAAACGTAGTCTATTACCAGCTTCAACTCATGGTGGGTTACTGGTTTTTCTTCAAGGAGTTCTATCAGGTTTTTGACAATTTCTTTTTCAAGCCCCTCTTTAAAAAAAGAAATGTTTTTGTTGCCGTTTTTTCTGATATTCTTTAATGCCGATACCGCATCCTTATCCTTTATTTTTCTGTCAGCCTCGTAAAAATGCCTGGCAATTGAATATTCTGCTATTCCTATATGCTCGGAGTATTCATACTCTCTACCCTGCAGGCTTTTTATCTTCTTAACTTCCGGCGTATCGGGTGGAAGATGCCGGAAAAGTGAGTCTCCTCCCCCTTTAATGGATCTACCTCCGGTTTCATGGTTCATGGCCTTTGTCTTCCTCCTTTACTCTTTCTTTTCTTCCTCCTTTACTCTTTCTTTTCTTCCTCCTTTACTCTTTCTTTTCTTCCTCCTTTACTCATTCTTTTCTTTCTTCTCTGTTTAATTTCGTGACACTCCATTGTGTTTAGTAAGTGCACTTATAAGTGTACTTAAAACTGAATATGCATCAAAGTCTTCACGCATCAAAGTCTTGAAGCCCCAAATTAGAAATTTCCCACTCCATCAAAATCTGTAAGCAGCCCGTGTGCTCATCAACCTCTTCTCCGGATGCTTTAAGTCCGCTTTTTTCATAAAAGAGGATAGCTTTTTTGTTATCCCTGTATACCTTAAGGGATAGCCTGCCTTTCAGGGTTTTTGCGTGTTCAAGAAGAGCCTTTCCCATTCCTCTTCCCTGCGCATCGGGAGCTATAAAGAGGGCACATACCCTCTCTCCAACGAGTGAAATAAAGCCTGTAACTTTTCCTTCCTGTTCAAAAACATAATTTTCGGCAAGAGGCAGATACTTTTCCTTCATTGCGGATTTATATGAAGCCCAGAAAGAAGCTGGAACAAAGGGATGGGCAATAGCTGATGCTTCGTACCAGATCCTTACCATCTCTTCAAGGTCTGTTTCCCTGTAAGTTCTGATCAATTTATCCGATTCCTCTCTTTTGTTAGGTTTATTTTATTGATCTAAAATTAAAATTATATCTTTATATTTTGGATGGTAATATCTATTGGACTATGTGCTCATTAATCGGGTTACATGCTCATTTCCGGCTAAGAGTTCCTGCTGGAAAAGTATTCGATTAACAGACTCCATGTGGAAAGCTCAGTTTATAAGTTCCAGACTGGGGAATTCGGGTTACAGGAGCTTGTTGAAAAAAGGTTCTGTACGCTATGTAACAGTTATGCAGAAAAGGTTAAACCGAAAATGGTTCGGCCGAAAAAAAGGCTTTAACGAAAATTGTCCGAATCAAAAAGAAAAAGTCGGATAATTTCTTATCTTTTAATCTGACTCGATCTGCCTGATCAAGTTGCTTGCATATTTTTCGGATATTTTCACCTGCGGACTGCAGGGTACAACTTTCACCAGTTTCCCGAACTGGGTAACGTACACTTCGGGCCCGTGTGAAGTCTTCACTTTCATAAAAGTATATCCCATTGAAAAGGTCATATTTTTAACCTCCTATACTTAATATGTCGTATCTTCCATATAAACATATTTCCAATTAATAATCATTATATATTATGGGTACTGATATTGAATCTTTTTTAGAAATTTATCTCAATTGGGAGATAATATATATTCGACAAAAACGAATATTTATGATCTGTCTGCAAACACAAAGGTTATTTTTAAGACCCAGTTAACAGGCTTTATCCCTCTATGTTTTTGTAAAATGATTCTCTCAAAAGGTAAAAGGAATGACCTTTAATGGTAAACAGAGAGGCAAGTAAAGGGGTAAATCGGAAGAACAAAAGGGAGACAAAGAGACGAATCGAGATACAAATAGGGGGATGAATCGGAAGAAAAAAGGGAGATAAATGAGATAAATGAGGCAATTGAGATGTGCGTCTGTTTATATACGCATAAACAGGAACGAAAAAAGTTATCGGAACTTTTCCATTACTTTTATAAGTTCTTTTTCATCTCTTGCCAGAGAGTCAATAGCCATTTCCACCATCAGATTCACGACTCCGTCCGAAAGAGCCCTGAAATCGGTCCTGAGTCCTATAACGGGTTTTCCTTTCGCGTAGGCATAACCTATCTCCCAGGCTGTCCCGGAGTCCACGTCCACACCGTCAAGAATTGCGACAACAATATCCGAATTGTCCACACCTTCTACGCACTTTCTGAATATATATTCCTGGTTCTGTCTTTCGCGCTCCTTTGCCGCATCTTCTGCGTCTTCCTGGGGCAAAAAAACGGAAAAGCCACTGTTGAGCAACATATCCTTCAGTTTCCGGTTGTATTCGAGTTCGGCATGTGTGAAGAGCGGGCCTGCAAGGTAAATTGTCTTTTTTTTGCTCAAGTTTTTTCCTCCTGTTCCTCCGGAAGTCAGCACTCATAAGAATCTTCTTGCAGAAAAGAAGGCTGATAAAGGTAAAATAGTTTACCTTTTACTACAGGCTTTTCATATGTATGCCCTTGATAGAAGCTGATCTGAAGCTGATCTGAACCTGCCCGTAACTATCTGGAATATACTTATTTATATACAAATTTAATCTGGACTGTATATATATTAATCCCCTGATATTTATATTCCGGGAGTAATAATGGCGGGCAAGACTTTTTTGGTAGTTGAGTTATCAGATAAAAGCGGAACCGCTCCTGTTGTCGGGACGGTAATCTCAATTACCATTGTTTTCATTTCTAACATGCCTGGATTCGTCCGTCGTTCTTGCGGGCTATGCGGATTCCTCACATAAGGGGAGTCATCATTAGTAAAATTTCCTGCACATTTTTATAATGAACACTGGTTAAGGCCAAAGGGCTGATGGTTATAGAGCCGGAATGGCTCTTATGAACCTATTTTTCTCCCCGGTCAACAGCCCTTCGAGCCCTCTCTCTGGTTTTTTTCGATAACAAGCTTAATTATCTTGTATTGACATTACACTGACAGTGAATACTTATGATTAAGGCAGGAATTATAGGAGCTTCCGGATATACAGGAGGGGAACTTCTCCGCTTACTGGTAAACCATCCCGATGTCAGGCTTGAGCTGGCAACTTCGCGGGGTCTCGCAGGAAAACCCGTAACAAGCACCCACAGGCACCTTGAAGGTTTTCTGGACTTAAAGTATGAAAATCCGGATCCTGAAGACATCAGGGAGCGCTGTGATGTGGTCTTTGTGGCAGTGCCTCATGGGACTGCTATGAATTATGTCCCTGAACTGCTCGACGGTAACACAAAGGTGATCGATCTCAGCGCAGACTACAGGCTTGATATCCCGGTATTTGAAAAAATTTATGGAATGGAGCACAAAGATCCCAGGAAAACAGTGTACGGGTTAGTAGAACTTCACCCTGAAGCTGCAAAGGAAGATTTTGTGGCAAACCCGGGCTGTTTTCCTACCGGAGCAATCCTTGCAGCAGCCCCTCTCGCGGCAGCAGGGTTACTGGATATTGCAGTCTTTGACTCCAAAACAGGGATTTCAGGGGCCGGGATCTCGCCTACGGAAACCTCTCATTATCCGAACCTCGCAGAAAATATTGTCGGTTATAAGCTTACAGCCCACAGACACAGGGCTGAGATTTTCCAGGAGTTGACAGGACTGGACGGAAAGCTCAAGAACATCAACTTCACTCCCCATGTGATCCCATCTATCAGGGGGATCTTTACAACTGCTCATCTCTTTACAAAAGAGCCGCTTTCTACTGAAGATGTGCAGGGGATTTATGAGGAGTTTTACAGGGGCAAGCCCTTTGTCCGGCTTCCGGGAGGAGTCCCTTCCCTTACTGCGGTCAGGGGCTCTAACTTCTGTGACATAGGTTTTGAAGCAGATAAAGAAAATAACAGGGTTGTAGTGCTCTCAGCAATCGATAACCTTGTAAAAGGCGCATCAGGGCAGGCTATCCAGAACATGAACCTTATGTTCGGGCTGGCTGAGACTCGCGGGCTCTGGCTGCCTGCGGCAGCGCCGTAAAGGTAGAACAGGCGAGAACATATAACTGGTGACGGATTAAAAGAAAGAATAGAATTTATCTCTGGGGTAGTCCGATGAAAGTAAAAGATGTCATGAACCCTAACGTTGTCTTCTGTAAACCTGATGATACAATCCGGGAAGCTGCAAAAGTTCTTAAAGTGAACAATATCAGTGGAGCCCCTGTCCTCGAGGGCAGAAAGCTTGTAGGGATAGTAAGTGAAGCTGACCTGCTTAAGCTGCTTGTAATGCCCGAAAAAGGAAATCTCTGGCTTCCAAGCCCTTTTGAAGTCATAGAGGTCCCTATAAGGGAACTCCTTAGCTGGGAAGATACTAAAAAAATGCTTTCTGATGTTGGCTCTACAAAGGTTGAAGAGATGATGACAAAGGATGTACACACAATCTCTTCCGAAGCCTCGGTTGAAGAAGCCTCCGAACTTATGATCAGGCACAGGATCAACAGGCTTCCGGTAATGGAAAATAATCATGTGGTAGGAATAGTCACGCGTGGAGATATTATTGAAGGTCTTGCAAAGCTTTGAATGAAAGGAGGGTTTTCGTGAAGCAAATTGAGGGTGGAATATGTGCAGTAAGGGGCGTATCTGCAAATGGGATAAAACCCGGGAAAATGGGAATTGCAGTCATCCGTGCGGAAGGCCCTGCAGCAGGTGTTTTTACAAAGAATAAGGTAATTGCAGCTCCTGTTATCCTTAGCAAAGAACTGATCAAAGCCGAGCAGAGGCTTTCGGCTGTAATTGCAAATAGCGGGAATGCCAATGCTTTTACTGGCGATGACGGGTTTCTGGATGCTATGGAAATGGCTTCAATGCTCGCTGAAAAGCTTGACCTGGCCCCTGATACCGTTGCCGTTGCCTCAACTGGGGTTATTGGCAGAAGGCTTGACATTTCCTGGATCCGGGAACATCTCCCTGAAGTCCTTGATGGGCTTGGTAGTTCCCCTGAATGCAGCCAGGCAGCTGCCAGGGCGATTATGACCACTGATAAAGCTTTAAAAGAGGTGGCTGTGGAACTCGACTGTGGAGTCAGGATAGGGGCAATTGCAAAAGGTTCGGGCATGATCGAGCCCAACATGGGGACCATGCTCTGCTTTGCATATACCGATGCAAAAGTGCCTGCAGATGTCCTGGATGCGGCTCTCAGGAGAGCTGTGGATAAAACCTTCAACATGGTTGTTGTCGATGGAGACACAAGCACAAATGATATGGTGCTTTTCACGTCCACCTGTAAGTCCGGAGTCAAGCCCTGTATGGAGTGCCTCGACGAGTTTGAGGAAGGGCTGATTTATGTGTTTACGGAACTTGCAAAAAAGATGGCGCGGGATGGGGAAGGAGCCACTAAACTTATCGAAGCCAGGGTCATAGGCGCAAAAACTTATGAAGACGCCAGGCTTGCTGCAAAAGCTATTGTACGCTCCCCTCTGGTCAAGTCCGCAATCTATGGGAAGGACCCAAACTGGGGCAGGGTTGTGGCTGCTGCCGGATATTCGGGGGCCGACCTTGAGCAGGAAAGGCTTTCCCTATCTTTCTCAGGAGGGGGAGAAGCAGTCGAACTTGTGAAGTCCGGAGAAATTTCCAGGGCTTCAGACCTTGCGCTCCTGAAAAAAATAATGGCAAATGAGGAAATTATCATCACCCTTGACTTTGGAATGGGAAAGGAGTCCGCAACTGCCTGGGGCTGCGACCTGACTTACGACTATGTCAGAATCAATGCAGAATATACAACATGATCTCGAATTGGTGTGGACTATACAGCATGATCTTGAATTCAGATCAGCCTGACCAGATGAACCTGACCAGATGAACGACCAGATCAACGACCAGATCAACGACCAGATCAACGACCAGATCAACGACCAGATCAACCTGACCAGATCAACATGGCCAGATCAGTCTGGCCTGACCTCAGGTCTGTAATCTACACAAAGTTAAATAAAATAAACGTAAAATGGGAAATAGAGGAATTATAAAGCAGGATAACCCGGGTACTCAAAAACCAGGATTTATTTTGATTTATTTTCTTTTATTTTGATTTTCTTCCTATTCAAGGTCAATTAAATTTCTTAATTCCGGATACTTTATTTTATTCCCAGGGGGTTTACGTAAGTGGACATAGAAGAATGGGAACAACGCCATAAAGAAGCGTTTTACGATGCAAAAGAAGCCCTTCCTTATCTGGACGGGATGTTTGTAGCTTATAACAGCAATATCGATGCTATCAGACACCTGACTGAAGACGACCTGTCAAAGCTTATCGGACTTTTTGATGAGGCTGAAGTCCAGGACAGGGTTGCGGTATACCCGAGAGAGATTGCAGAACCTCTGGATTTTGTTGCCCGCCTGCTCATTTCCATGCGGGAAGGGAAAGCCGCAGAAGTGCCTGCATATACCACAGATACCCATGAGTGGCTGAAGGAGCACCTGGGTTTTGACTATGCCCGCATGGGCGGTCAGGCAGGGATTATTTCAAATCTCCTTGCCCGGCTAGATCTGAAAAAGGTGGTAGCTTATGTCCCCTGGCTTTCTGAGGAACAGGCAGAATACTTTACAGCTGCGGGTAATCTCCTGCACCCTACGGTGGAAAATGGGAAAGTCCTTCTGAAGCCTCCGAGAGAGGCCTTCAAGCCCGGGACCGGCTCGAAGGTTAACTGGATATTTGAATATTCCAAAGACCTGAAAGTGACCTGCGCCGGGAGCACCTTCAAGGTGCCGAGAGATAACCGCCTGATCATCTCCTCCCGCCCCAAATGGCTCCGCCTGGACATGGATAAACAGATTTACGAGCATCTTGACACCCTCCTTCCGATTGACGGGGCAATGCTCTCCGGCTATCAGATGATAAAAGAAGAATACGAGGACGGGTCCACCTATAAAGATTACGTCGAACATTCCGTAAAGGTTATTGAAAAGCTAAAGTCCCTGAACCCTGAACTTCGCATTCATGTAGAACTTACATCCATCCAGAACCGGCTTATAAGAAAAGCTATCCTTACTGAAATTGTTGCCAGGCACGTGCACTCCCTGGGACTTGACACCGTGGAGGTGGCAAATGCCCTGAACGTACTGGGATATGAGGAACTATCATATTCCGTTATCAAGAAAGGAGAAAACGGGATTATGTCCCTCTACCAGGGGGCTGTCCAGCTCATGAAGGACCTGCACCTTGAGAGAGTCCATGTGCATTCTCTTGGCTTTTACATCTGCATCCTGGCAAAAGGCCATCCCCTGACCCTTAAGGAACACAGGGATTCCCTGCTCTTTTCCTCGGTTCTGGCAGCTGCCCAGGCCCTCAATGGAAAAATTGAAAACCTCACGGAAGCCGAAGCCGGGCTGGAAGTGCCTGTCTCAGCTACGGGGTTAGAGGATCTCGAAAACTTCCAGCTCTACTGCACAGGAAGAAAGCTTTGCAGCTCGGATGAGTTTGAGTACGGATATATCTACGGACCGGACCATGATGCTGTTCTCATCCCTTCCAGGGTAGTAGACAAACCTAAAGCTACAGTAGGGATCGGAGATACGATTTCTGCAGGAGCTTTTGTTGCCATGCTTGCAAAGATGAAACAGAAACAGGCAGGGAAATAAGCTCTAAAAATAAATTTTCTTAAATAAGCTTCATGGGGCAGAAATTTTCTTAAATAAGCCTCATGGGGCAGATTTTCTGTCTGCCTCGCCTTGTAATGAATCGAAAAATTCCCAATCTGAATGCCTGAAAAAGAGGCTGCGTTTCCATTTGAATCTACAGGAATCGATTAGGTCAATTGCCCCTGAGCTAAACAGGCTGTCCGACAATTCAATTTAAGGGCAAAAACATGCAAAAAATAAGGCATATAAAGCCTTTAAATCGAAAAAAATGAATTTTGAATATTATTGATAGTAATTGTCGGACAGTCTGTAAAGACTCAGGGGCTTGTCTAACAAGCCCTGGTTGACCAGATCACCGATTAGGAGCTTTGGAAAATCGGTAAACGATAGGAAAGAAATAGTTACCCTTGAATGTCGCCTCAGTTTAAGGCTCTAAGGATGCCGGTTAAACAGTCCTGAGAGGTAGGGACAGTGCTTGCATCGTTAAACCTTTCCATATCAGATCGAGAGGAGGACGGATTCCGGAATTGACTCCACAATTCGGATACGCATTACC
>JBFHIK010000094.1:0-8469 GCA_041596555.1 Methanosarcina sp. | reverse complement strand
TCGCTTTTCAGGCAATGCAGACAGGACACCCTGTAATGTCCACGTTCCATGCCGCCTCAGTTGAGAAACTTATCCAGAGACTGACAGGCGACCCGATAAGTGTTCCCAAAAATTATGTGGATAACCTGAACGTGGTTATTATCCAGAGTGCTGTAAACGTTCCGGGAAAAGGGATGGGAAGGAGAATCCTGAGCATAAACGAAATTGTAGGCTACGACTCAGAGAGCCAGTCTTTTAATTTTATGGACATATTCAAATGGGACCCTGCTACAGATACATTCAAGTTCACCGGAAAAAACAACTCTTACTTGCTGGAAAATAAAATTGCCCCTCGCCTGGGAATTCCTGAAAACCAGGTTAGAAGAATTTATTCAGAACTTGACAGAAGGGCAAAAATACTAAAGAAAGTCCACCAGGCCGGCATTATCAATTTTTACGATCTGTTCAACACACTGATCCGGCTTGAGGAAGCGGGGCTAACAGCATGACTTTTGCGCAGATAGTTCCGAACTTAAAACTGAATGCTGCAAAACAGGGAATGGAAGGATACTTTAACGTCGCCAGAAAACTGAAAGATACCAAAGTTGTTGAGAGAGTCAATGATGATATGCTCTTCCTGCTAACATATATGGCTGCAATTTCAACTGCGGATATCGAAAGGAACAGGATCTTTGATTATGCAGGAAGCCAGAAGGAGTATGAAGCTTCGAAATACTTTAAACAGATCTATATCCTTGCTTCAAAATGGGGATATGAGTATGCAAAAGCCTGCAAGTATATTTCTCAGAAATTGAAGGATGTATATCTTGCAAAACTATTCGGCAGGATGGCAAATATCCTCTCTTCCGGAGAGCCTGAGAAAAACTTTCTGAAACAGGAAAAAATCACAAAGGAAGAGATCTACTCTAACGAGTACGAGAGATGTGTTGAGTCCCTGAAAAAATGGACCGACGGCTATACTGCCCTGATGGTGTCTGTAAACCTCGTTGTTACCATAATCCTTGTATCGGTAATGATCTACAATATAGCAAATATAGAAACAATTGCTTCCCTTATTGTATTGTTAACTTTTACCATATGCGGGGTTGCCCTGTACATTATATACAAGTCAGCTCCTGCCGAAAAAAAGGTACATGCCCTTAGCCGTAAATCAAAGGAACAGGAACAAATCAGGTTCATGAGCAGGATTTTGCTCCCTATTGGCGCGGTTTCTCTTATTGCTCTCATTTTGCTCGGGACAGAACTGAAATTTATCCTGATTGGAGTGACCTTCTTTACACTTCCGATAGGCGTCCTTGCTATAATTGACGACCGGAAAATCGGTGAAAGAGATACCAGTTTTCCTGCTTTTGTAAAGACATTGGGGACTCTTGCAGGAACAACGGGAATCACTATAAGGAGTGCAATGGAAGACCTTGACATGGAAACTATCGGCTGTCTCAAGCCTGGAGTTGAAGAGCTGCACATGGGCCTTTCTATGGGGCTTAAACCCAGGCTTTGCTGGGATAAATTCATAGGGGAAACAGGCTCCGAACTGATCAACAGGTGCTCAAGGATCTTTACCGATGCAGTCGAACTGGGAGGAGATCCGGCTGAGATAGGGGAAATAGTTTCGACCTCAAGCCTGGCAATTGTCCTCCTGAGAATGAAACGGCAGCTGGTCAGTTCCGGCTTCAAGGGGCTTGCAATAATCCTGCATGCTGTAATGGTTGGGCTTCTTATCTTTGTACTGGAGATAATCTCCAAATTCAGTCAGCTCGTCTCCGAGATGAGTGCATCTTACATGTCCATGGAAGGCGGGATGAATGGGATGTCCGGAATAGGAATGAGTATGTTCAATGTAGCCGAAAGTTTACCCACGCTCTATAAATTAACTTTTTCCGTGATAATTATTCTTACTATTTCAAACACTCTCGTAGTAAAGATTGTGGAGGGCGGAGGAAATTATAAACTTTTTTTCTATGGGGGCCTGATGTCCGGAATTTCGGGGCTTTGTCTGCTCCTTATCCCTCCGGTTGTATCGAGGATATTCACATTTGAGATCTGAAAGAAGTTTTCAGTTGAGCAAGATGTTTTCAGTTAGAGTATAAAGAAAAGTAGCGGAAGAATGTTTAAAGAACAGAATAAATCAGACTTTGTGGGAGGTAATTGGATGAACAGTTTAAAAAATATAAAGACAGGCGGATTAAAAGAACTTAGAGAAAATGGATTAAAAGGTCTGAAAATGAGTGGTTTAAAGGATTTAATACTCAAACCAAAAACAGCTGATGTGAATCTCGAAAATGATGTCGAATATATGGTTGATTTGAATCAAAATAGAGAACAGGTTAAGAGAAAAATAATAAAGCTAATAAAACAAAAAAGGGAGCTTGAAGCCCGCATTGATCTAATCCAGAAAGCAGAAGAAAAAAGTGAAGAAATATCAGAATTACCCTGGCGGGAAGAAATTTTCCCTCCACTCCCCAGAAAAGTACGTGTAAAAATATCCGAGCTTTCAGAAGTCAAAAAAGGTTATTTACATGTGGAAGATTCCGGATTTTCAAAGGAAAAAGTTAGTGGAATGGAGATGGAGGTTAAAGGAATAGATGAAAAATCTGAAGATAAAACACTTGAAGGAAAAACATCTGAAGATATAATACATTACAATAGCCAAACTAGTATAGTAAATGATGCCGAAAAAGCAGACCCAAAAAGGGTAACTGAAGAAATAAATGAGGGTGAAACTTTTCCGGAGAAGGCAGAAAAAATAAAAACCACATATCCTTTCTCAGAAGAGAAAGTGAACGAAAATAAAGTTTCCAGTGGGAATTCCAGCGAAAGTCCCATTGAGAAGAACAAGCCTGAAAGCAAAAACAACCCTGCAGCAAGTCTTTTTGGAGATAGCCTGATTGAAGATCTGCTGAATAGCGAGGATCTAAACCCTGAAGAGGAACAGGGTTTTATGAAATATCTGGAAGAACAGGAAGCGGGAGAACTAATTACTGATTTAAAAAATGTACGGGATCTCCTGGCTCGGGTAGAACATGCAGGGTAAGGCAGAACATACAGGGTAAATTAGTCAACTACCCCACTCTCAAGAGGCTGTCCGACAATTCAATTTCAGGGCAAAAACTCAGGGCAAAAACATACAAAAAATAAGGCATATAAAACCTTTAAATAGAAAAATAAGGATTTTGAATAGTACTGATAGTAATTGTCGGACAGCCTGTAAAGTAACGGGCATTCTGCCTTCGACTTTCGTAAATATGTGAAACTTACTTTTTCCCATACAATTTGAAGAGGATACAGAAAACTTTGAAAATAAATTGAATAAAAGATGAACTTTATATAGTACATTACTGTTTTATAATTATTAATTTGTAAAAAAGATTTCAAGAGGTTTATAACTTGGCGACAAAGAAGCAGAAAGCAGCAAAACGCGATAAAATAGATAAGGAAACGAAAGGCAATATAAAAACACCAGTTGAGGCAGTAAAGGAATCAAAAGACAAAATAAAAGTACCAGATAAGAAACAAGATAAGAAAGGAAAAGGAAAATAAAAAGAGGATATTTTAATCAAGCTTTCTTTTTTCATCTTATCTATAATCCATTTTTTGCATAATCGAATATCCGAAGATTAAAAATACTTTCCTGTTTACTCCAATCTATGGTATTATTTTTAAGTGTCCGACCAACTAAAAAAGAGTTTTCTCGTTTTTTAACTATGTTTTGAGTTTCCGGAGCATCAGGACAATGTGAAGTGTGTTTTCAAAAGTTTTTTAAATGATTGGGAAAATAACTATTTGATGAGAACATAGAAAATTTATCCCCTCCATGTTCTCTTTTTTTCTCCTGCTTCTATATTATATATCCTATAATATAATACCTGATTTTTTATATTTGTTCACCATATGTTGCATTATGTCTAAAGACAGAGCAACATTTTGGTTTAAGGTGGCAATTGTTATTGCTGTTTTTTCAGGTATAGCGAGTGCTGTTCTTAAAGTGGTTGGTAGTTGGAAACCTGATAAATAATGTGCTATTGTAGTTGAAAATATGACTCTTACAATTCCAGCAGCATAACTCAACCTTACTGAGTACCAGACTCTTACTAACGAGTATATCTGAATCACAATATGGGGATTATATAAATTTAGGGAAGATTTTCAGCCTCATAAGTTATACGAGTCGAAACCACAGCCCTACAACTATACAAAAAAATACATTCATTCTACCAGGCTGAGATTGAGGAGTATTAGAGGTATATTTGTCAACTAGCGACTTGAAAATAAAATAAATTGAAACAATAAAAAACTAATTAAAAGCCATGACGTATTCAAAAAATTAAAATAGTAGGAGGTGAATTGATAATCAATAAGAATTTGGAAAAAAATGTAATTAATGATGATCCCGGAAGATATTAAAATCTCCAAAATTTGCTCAGATTGAAGCTGCCACTTTCAAGGCAAATTTTAGATTAGGAGTTAATAGATATGTATATGTTAGAAGCTATGGAAAACGAAATACTTAAGCATCTATATGAAATGGGAATGCTTGGTATAAACGAAGGATGGGAAAAACAATCACACCTGGATAAAAATGCAGTCGATGAATTATATCGCGCTAAACTTGTGGACAAAAGCGTTTCAAAGGGATTTGTACGCCTGTCGGAACGTGGCGTGGGCGCAGTACTATTAGGGCTTCAGAATGCAGACAAAATTTATGAGTTGTTGTGAAAGGTACTTTCAGTCATTTGTGCCATTTGTGCCTTTTATTCGAAAATTTCACGTTCACTTTGGACCAGAGTCCTTCTTTTCTGCATTAAATTCATCAATACCTTTTGCGGTATTCTCAAGCAGCTTGAAAGCGATGTCCTGATCCGGCCAGAACGCCAGCCCGCAATCCGGATTTGCATACTTTATGCGATCTCCAAGAACGGAAAAAGCCTTTTCAAGCCTCTTTTTTATGACATCCGGAGTTTCAAGCTCAGTTACGATTTTTTGCATGTACTCCTTTTCCTCCCAGGCATTAATTCCATACTTTTCATTGATAATACCTATAAGGCTGGAAATGTCAGTTCTCGAGATTCCAACTCCTATATAAGTATTTGAATCCTCCAGTACTTTTCTGTCCAGAAGGTCCAGGTAGGAAGGAGTTCCCGCATACTCAAATCCGATGACATTGATAGGGGTCTCACATATAAGCTTATACTTCAAAGGAGAATAAAGGTGAATCTCCACATCGGCTCCCTGCTGCCGAGCATAGGTGGAAGCAAGAGTAAGAGCGGAGATGATATCAGCGTCAGAAAACTGGATCCTATCATTTATCCCGAGGCTGGGTTCATCAAAAGCTATAACCTTAATTTTGAAATTTTTTGCAGTTTTAAATGCCTGTTTAATGAATTTCTCAATATCCAGTGCAATGATCTGATATGCGTCCACAAAAGCTGTTGCCCCAAAAGCCTGAAGATACATATCCGTAGGGCCTGCAATACAAACCCTAACTTCAAGAGTCTTTCCTGTATCTTCTTTATATTGTTTTGCAACCTCTTCAATTATTTCAAGCTCAAGGATCTTTGCATTTTCTTCTTTTAGCACATAAGGTTCATAACAATTCTTTTCTTCTTTGATTATGTCCAGGAACTGACCTATCATATCTCTAAACTGAGGATATGTGGGAACGTGTACACCCACATCAATTTTTCTCTGGAAAGCCTCCCTTATCATGGAAAAGAGTTTTTCGTCTTCATTTCGATTTTCAGCTGCAGCCTTTACCCACTCCCTCGTGATGCCCTCTGGTGTGGGAAGGCTTCCCTCATCGATAAAAATAATCTCCTGCATGCCTGATATATAAGAAAGATCAAGTTTTATAGATATTGGAATTGCTCTAAAGATACAGTGCAAGATGGAACCGGAATTTTTTGAATTCTGTTTCTCCGGGTCCATCATTAATCAGTTAATATTATTCCAGAGTGCCCGAAAATGGAATCTTTTAGTATTCTCCCTTCCGCGCAGGACTTAGCCGACCCACCATCAGCTGATAAATAACAACAAGCAAACCTGCCCTGCCATTGAGATAAACCAAATTCTATGCATAAATGCCCTCATATGGCCTGAAAAAAGCTTCTCATGACCCCGAAAAACTCTTTTCAATACACAATTAATATCAGCGCCTCCGCCAGCTTGCCTGGCGGCTCGTCAGAAAAAGAAAGAAGTAGAAGAAAGAAGAGAACGGAAGGAATAAAGAAGAGACAAGAAGAGACTTGGTAAAGATTATTTTTTAGTTAGCATTTAATTCTGCTTTGTGCGGCACACTTACAGGTTTTTTCGGTTGCTTTCACTTGTGGGTTTCTTTTTGACTTTTTTTAGATCTTATTGGTTTCTTATTGGCTTGCCTGTTAATTTCTACTTGTTATTGTCTTACAGGTGTCCTCATAGTTTTTACCTCTTGATTTTTTTTCTTTTTTTATCTGAAAGCCGTTCTCCTGCGTCGAGCGTGACAGGGACGACACAATACGGCGAATGACGTTTTACGGGTCAGAAATATCTAATTTCGTCCTCTTGAGCGCAGTTCAGTATTAATATCCATAAACATCCATAATTTAGTTCCTTGAGCAAAACTCACTGATAAAAATCTATAAAGTAGTCCTCTTGAGCGCAGCGAAGATCACTACTATAACCCATCAAATAGTCCTCTTGAGCGAAGCGAAAAGGACCGCGTACTCCCGAGGCGCAATTCGGGCGAGGCGCAATTCGGGCGAGGCGCAATTCGGGCAGCGAAAAGGACCGCGGGCTGTTGCGATTACATCGCAACTCCCAGAAAATCTTCGATTTTCTGAGATCCCAAAGCGCAATTCGGGAGGCGATCATTTAAATATCGAAGGTGATATGTATAACAGGATAGGATGATCGACGAAGTGCTAAAGGTTTTCAAAAAAATCGATGCAAAAGATTTCAGGATACTTACAGGCATCGAGACAGGGATGAAACATTTTGAGTGGGTGCCAATAGAAGAATTGAATAAGTACACTAAAATGCCTTTAGATAAGCTGGAATACAGGTTAAGAAAGCTTGTCCGGGATAAGCTTGTGGTCAGAACCACCCAGCCTTATGAAGGTTACCAGATTTATTTTGAGGGCTATGATGCCCTTGCTCTCAATACCTTTGTGAAAAGAAAAAGCATCAGCGCCATAGGGGATGAAGTAGGGGTAGGTAAAGAGTCAGTCATTCTGGAAGCGATCCGGCAGCCTGAGCTTGCAATAGGAAAACCCTCTCCGGTCATAATCAAATTCCACAGGGAAGGCAGGACCAGCTTCAAGCAAATAAAAAGAGTACGTGACCACATTGGGGAAAGAGAGCACTTTTCATGGATTTATGCTGCTCGGCTTGCTGCCCAGAGGGAGTATGAGATCATGACAAAGGTATATCCGCAGGTGTCTATCCCAAAACCCCTGGACCAGAACAGGCATGCAATTATTATGGAGATTGCAAAAGGCAGCCTGCTCTCAAAAACAAAGCTTCTTAACGCTGAGTGGTATCTCGATGAGATTCTCAGGCAGGTAAAAATAACCTACTCGCTTGGAATCATCCACGCCGATTTAAGTGAATATAACATCTTTGTATCCGAAGAAGGCGTCCAGCTCATCGACTGGCCTCAGTATATCACTCCCGACCATCCCCAGGCTGACGAAATTCTCGAAAGGGATGTTTCAAATGTACTGGTTCATTTTAATAGGAAGTATGGGATTAAAAGGGAGCTTGAAAAAGTAATTGGTGAAATTAAAAGTACAGCAAACCTGAGCGAAGCAAGTAAAGAAGAAGCAAGCATAGGCGAAGAAAACAAAGACGAAGAAGGTAATGAAGAAGCAAGCAGAGACGAAGCAATTATAGAAGGAACAGGTAAAAGGGAGGAAAGTCTAAATGAGGGGATCAGCGAAGAAAATAAAGATAAAGAAAATGATAGCGAAGAAGAAACATTCGGAGAAGAGAGGAATTAAAAGAAACAGATGAAAGATTAAGTAAACTCAGGTAGGATAAAGAAAATAAAAGTTCTTTATCGTAAAAATTTTTTATTGCGATAAACCCTATCTGTAGCACCTCTCAATAACATATTTACCCGGTATCTTTTTTCCATCAGTTTTTCTACCTACCCCTGGAAAAATAAGGATTTTAAGGTTTCATGCCTTATTTGTTCCATTTGAGTATTTTAAGAAAAGTATTTAGGAGCGTAAAAGGCTAATCCCCGTGTTTTCAAACATGGGATACAGCTGTCATCTCCCTTATAATATGTTTAATGCTAACGTTTTTATTTTTTCCCGTTTTAATATAATAGTCTGATTTTTCACTACCAGAAGGGGAAGAGACTCAGGTAGCTAATCAGACTTTGCTCTGAACTTAAACTATGAGGTTCTATAGAGGAGTTCTATAGGTAAAAGTTTGAACGTTGATGGCGAGAATAAACAATATTTGCTCTGGGGCGGCATAGCATTG
>JBFHIK010000093.1:0-8510 GCA_041596555.1 Methanosarcina sp. | reverse complement strand
TCTGCACTTACCCCATCACGACCGCTACCTCCCAGTCCAAAGTCTATATAGTCACTCCTCAGAGGGTTAAACGCTTTTGGCAGGCTATAAAATGGGTTATCCGGATTCCTGGGCACACCCAAATTATCATAAGTGAAATCCGTAAACAGGGGCATGTCCCCACCACTTGGATGGCATTCTGAACACAGGGCTTTTCCATTAAATAAATCGAGTCCTTGCAGCTCTTCTTCTGATAAGGTGGCTCTTCCTTCAAGATACCCATCATACCTGGAACTGAACTTATTTACTTCTTCCGAATTTTCATAAGCTGCAATCGCCTCGGCTATATTATCATAAGCTGTGTCTACGTTCTTCAGGGTACCTTCCCCGTAGACTTCTTCAAAGAGACCTGCATAATCTGAAATCTTGACAGCATTGACTACGTTTACTTTATTCGGGTTATGCATTTCCAGAGGGTTCAGGAATGGACCTTTCGCCTGCTCGCTCAGGTTGTCTGCCCTACCGTCCCAGAACTGGCCACCTACGTACGTTTCTCCGTCATATTCAAACTCAGGACTGTAAGTAGCATATGCAGCACTTGGTGAGTTTCGGTTCCCGAACATCTTTTGCAGTACGCCCTGTGAAACAGGAAGGTTTTGATCAGGATCAGCAAAACCAGATTCAGGGTCGTGACAACTTGCACAGGACTGCCCTTTGGGCGTTGACAGGTTTTCATCAAAGTACAGAAGCTTCCCGAGTTCCTCTCTCGGACTCAGATCTGCTGCTGAGGCAGTTGCAGCTAATGCTGTTAAAGATAAAATTAAAATTAATGTTGTTATTCCAGTCCACTTTATTTTATTCAATATAAATCCCCCTTATATCAGTTTATTATAAATATCCCGAAGAGAACGCCAGAAATGAGGATTACCAACTATGGTTATGCTCAGAGTTCCATGGGGTTATTGCCGGGAATTGTTCATGCTGTTTCATTATTCCCACCGGCTCCATGCCCTGTGTGAACTTTATACTGTACCTGCAATTAAGGAAATATCGACAACCTTCGAGCTCCTTCATCCCCCAAAATATATCTCATACAGTAATCTTCCCATATGAAATCTACATTATAGAATCTATTTTTGCATTTAATAATATCGAAAAAGAGAATAGAAATTGAGATCAGTGACTTTAGTTTAAAAATGAGATATTTATAAAGATGCCATAATAATAAAATTATTATGTTTGTGCCTGACTTTCCGTAGATGTTCTCAAAAATGGTATTTTTTTGCTATCGTTTTTGGAAAAATTACTCTATAATCTGCGATTCTATAATCTGCGATTACTATTTTTACTGAATCTTCGAAAAATAAGAATTAGAATCTTTGAATGAAAGCACAAGGTCGAAAAGTGTGGGAAATTTTAAAACCATACATTTAAACTATAGGTTTAAATTACTGAGATAGTTTTCCGAAAAAACCAATAGCAGTAATACTGAGATAGTTTTCCGAAAAAACCAATAGCAGTAAAAATTGTAATAATTGAATAGACGTCTGCGGAAAATTGGTTATATTATAATTTTCAACGGCATTAAAAATTTAATCACAATAAAAATATATAGCCAACTTGAAAATTTAGATTAAAAAATGTTTTTTGCATCGGTGATGATATATATTACCGAGCCGTTATAAAATATAATAGATTGAGAGTTATAGGGTTTCTTCTCAATCTAGGGTTGGATCGCTGGTAGGGATCTCGAGAATAGGGACTCGAACCCTACCGTCTACTTCTAAACTAATTTTGAATATCATTCTCACTTTTTTATAATGTATTTATTTTAAATAAACCTTATGATCGTTCCTAAATTTCAGATTTTCTTTGAATAGTAAGCCACGTGGCTGTTTGGCGGTTTAACAGTCCTTACATCAATTACGTTCCTGGTGAGTTTCTACTCTGCGTAAAAAATTAGAAAAACATGGAAAACATGGTGTAGAAATTAATTAAAGAACGGCAAAATCAAGTTGGAGAGGTGATGAATCAGGTTTTACCGTTCTACATAAATTACGACATTTTTCAACTATTTTAATGTTTCCTTTAAGCCTTATTACCGGCAAAAAGATTAAGGGCAAAGTTAAAAATATCCATTTTCTTTTTAACTCACACTTCGAATTCTGGCATTTCTGTATAAATCCGGTACAAATATACACCCTATTAGTTACATACACCCTATTAGTTACGATAATTTTTATAAAATGACCAGTGTATCGGAATTATTTGCCCCTGTCGGCAGGGGGTCGAAAAGTGGATTTTAAGGGCTTAATTCCTTTAGATAAAAAATCATGAATTCTTCAAATCACAGGCGTAAAGGAATCACAGTACTTTTCAAATAACAGTACTTGCATGCTAAAGAAAAGTACTTTTCTTTAAATGCACGAGGTAAAAGTAAATAAGTATTAAAAAGAGTGCTTACAGGCGGATTTGACTCATATCTCCGCCTGTTTGTTGCTGAAATTTTTTGCCTTTGAAATGTTTACCTTTGAAATATTTACCTTTGAAATGTTTGCCTTTGAAATGTTTGCCTTTGAAATGTTTGCCTTTGAAATGTTTACCTTTTATACCTTAACGTTCTCTCTTGCCCACTCTGCCCCGGCTTCGAGCACCTGCTGGTTGAACTCAATAACCTTTGGTTTGCCTGCGAAGTTTTCGGCAAGAGCTTCTTTGAAGGCTTCTTCTTCAAGGCCGGTAGCATTCAGGCCCAGAAGGACCCCGAGTATAAAGGAGTTTGCAGCTCTTTCATCGCCTGCTTCCTTGGCTTTTTCGGTTGCCGGAACTGAAACGGCTTTTACGCCTGCAGGAGTCTCAGCTTCACCTATGGTCGAGTCATAGAGGATAAAGCCTCCTTCTTTTACTGCCCCTTCAAATTTCTCAAGGGAAGGACGGTTCATGGCTATAAGGATGTCAGGGGTATAGACCGTAGGAGAGCCTATGGACTGACCTGAAATCACGACCGAACAGTTTGAGGTCCCTCCGCGCTGTTCAGGACCATAGGAAGGGAACCACGAGGCGTTAAGGTTTGCCTTGACTCCGGCCTGCG
Organism: Methanosarcina sp.; assembly: GCA_041596555.1. Lineage (GTDB taxonomy): Archaea > Halobacteriota > Methanosarcinia > Methanosarcinales > Methanosarcinaceae > Methanosarcina. The sequence continues at coordinate 5,443 of JBFHIK010000093.1, read as the reverse complement.
CAAGGATAAGCCCCATACTCAGGACTCCCTGGCCTCCGAAGCCCGCAATCTTCATCTGGATCGGGGCAAAATCTGCTCTGAGGGGTTTTTCCTCGGCTCCGGCTTCAATCCCGTAAAGCTTTTCCAGTGACTCCGTTGTGAAGTCGCTTACGCCTCTGTGGAGAATTTCGGCTTCTGCTGAGTTATCTCTGAAGTTCTTGAGCGGGAATTCCTTTTCCATTTCTTCATTGATGAACTTTATAGCCTGTTCAGCATCCATCCTCAGATTTGTCGGACAGGCTGCAAGGACTTCCACAAAGGCATAGCCTTTGCCGTCGCGCTGGATCTCCATAGCTTTCCTGATAGCCTTTCTGGCTTTCCTTATATGGGAGATGTCCGAGACCGAGACCCTTTCGATGAATACCGGAGCCTTCAGATTGGATATAAGTTCACACATGTGCAGTGGGTAGCCTGCAAAGCGGGGGTCCCGACCTTCGGGGGTGGTGGTGGTCTTTTCCCCTATAAGGGTCGTAGGAGCCATCTGCCCGCCTGTCATGCCGTATACGGTGTTATTTACGAAAAAGACTGCAAGCTTTTCTCCTCTGTTTGCTGCCTGCAGAGTCTCGTTCAGGCCGATTGAAGCAAGATCCCCATCACCCTGATAGGAAATAACCACAGCGTTTTCTTCAGCCCTTGAGACGCCTGTACCCACTGCAGGGGCACGGCCATGAGCAACCTGAATATTTCCTGCGTCAAAGTAATAATAAGCAAAGACAGCACAACCCACAGGACTGATCATAACTGTCCTGTCCTGGATTCCCAGGTCATCAATCGCTTCAGCGATAAGCTTGTGCAAAACCCCGTGTCCGCAGCCAGGGCAATAGTGGGTGGCTGTTGGGGCTGCCCCTCCTTTGCGGGGATATTCCGCGTACAGGGCTTTTGGCCTTCCGATAACTTTTTCTCCGTTAATGATTTCTGCTGCCATTTTTATGCCTCCCCTGCAACCTTTCTGATTTTGTCCATAATCTGGTCAAGGGTAATCAGGTTTCCTCCCATGCGGTTTACCAGTTCCACGGGCTGTGAACATCTGATAGCAAGCCTGATATCGTCTATCATCTGCCCGTTGCTCATCTCCACGGAGATAAAGGAAGCTCCCTTATCTGCAAGGGCTTTCAACTGCGCCTCCGGGAACGGGAAAAGAGTCTTTGGCCTGAAAAGCCCTACTTTTATTCCTTCCTGCCTGGCAAGGTCTATGGCTGACCTGCAGATCCTGCTGCTTATGCCGTAAGAGACAAGCACAATTGAGGCATCTTCGGTCATGTATTCTTCGTAATCGACCTCATTCTGCTTAATCAGCTCGTACTTTTCCTGCAGCTTCTCATTGAACTGTCCCAGTTCATTGAAGTCCAGGAAGATTGAGGTTATAAGGTTATCTCTGGTTTCTGCCGTACCGTTAACTGCCCAGCTGGTGTCAGTTTTCGGGGTGAGGGCTTTTTCCGGGAACTTCAAAGACTCGATCATCTGCCCGAGCACTCCGTCAGCAAGTACGACTGCAGGGTTCCTGTACTTGAAAGCCAGCTCAAAAGCTTTCATGGTAAAGTCGCACATCTCCTGTACGGAATTGGGGGCAAGCACAATGGTCCTGTAATTTCCGTGCCCTCCCCCTTTTACGACCTGGTTATAGTCTGCCTGTTCAGGCCCTATGTTCCCGAGCCCTGGCCCTGCCCGCATAACATCCACGAGCACGCAGGGCAGTTCTGCGCCTGCAAGGTAAGAAACTCCTTCCTGCATCAGGCTGATTCCAGGGCCTGATGAGGAGGTCATGACCCTGTGCCCGGCTGATGCTCCTCCGAAAACCATATTGATTGCGGCTTCTTCAGACTCGGCCTGAACAAATTTCCTGCCAATTTTCGGGAAGTAACTGGAAGCATCGTGCAGGATCTCACTTGCCGGGGTGATTGGGTATCCAAAGAAACAGTCACAGCCAGCGTAGAGTGCGCCGACGATTACTGCGGAGTTGCCTTTTATGAGTTGTGTTGCCATCTTTTTTCCTCCTTATCCTGCCTTATTCGGCTTCCTCCTTTTTCAGGGGAATATGGATTTCAAGTGCCAGGGGTTCAGGGCAGGTATAGTAGCAGCTCGCACAGCCTGAACAGCCTTCTCCTTTATACTCTACGTAGTGGTAACCCCGCGCGTTCAGGTTCTCACTCATGAAAAGCACGTCCTTCGGGCAGGCAAGAAGGCAGCGCCCACATGCCTTGCACTCCAGAATATTGATAACAGGGTACGGTTCTTTTCCATCATTTTTTACCATGTAGAATCCTCACGCTATTCTTCCAGTCCCTGTTTTTCTCCAGCTGATTTATGTGGCAGACAGGAGATCCTATCATTTTTAAGGGGCTTTCTGAATTCTTATATGTTCTTGAATTCTCTTCTGTTTAAATAATTCTCTTCTGTTTTAATTACAGTATCATGAATTACAGTATCATGAATTACAGTATCATGAATTACAGTATCATGAATTACAGTATCATGAATTACAGTATCTGAATTATGGCATCCGAATTACAGTATCATGAATTATGGCATCCGAATTACAGTATCTGTTAAAAAGTAAATCTTAGTTAACTCTTCTTTGAGCTAACTTTTCAGAAAAAGTTTAAGATACTTAATTCTTTTCTTCCTCTTTGCACTTTTTCTGGCAGGGTATGTCCTCGGTCGGGAATATTCCTTTGATTTTTTAATTTGAACTGTATTCCTGCTGTATATATCATTTTTTATTTTTTATTGTTTTTGATCCTGATCGCGGATTTCAATCCTGCGGATTTTTCCGCTGATGGTCTTGGGGAGTTCGGGAACGAATTCCACAATCCTGGGATACTTATAAGGAGCTGTGACATTTTTTACATGTTTTTGCAGTTCTTTCTTAAGGGCTTCGCTCGGCGTGTAGTCCTTTGTAAGCACAACGGTCGCCTTGATTACCTGACCTCTGACAGGGTCGGGAACGCCCGTGATTGCACACTCCAGCACAGCCGGGTGCTGGATAAGGGCGCTTTCCACTTCAAAGGGTCCTACCTTGTATCCTGAGGTCTTGATAATGTCGTCAGCCCTTCCCACAAACCACAGATATCCGTCTTCATCCATCCAGCCCATATCTCCAGTATGATAGTAGCCGTCATGCCAGGCTTCCACCGTCCTTCCAGGATCTTTTCCATAGTGGGCAAAGAGCCCGACAGGTTTTCCGTCCTGTGTGTTGATTACGATTTCCCCTTCTTCTCCAACATCGCAGATCCTGCCGTCCCTGTCCATAAGTTCAATCTTAAACCCGGGAGTGGGCTTTCCGATAGACCCCGGTTTTGGTTCCATCCAGGGGAAGGTCGCAATGGTAACAACTGTTTCAGTCTGCCCGAATCCTTCCATAAGTTTAATTCCGGTGAATTCAAGGAAGCGGTTAAAAACTTCCGGGTTGAGGGGTTCACCTGCAACGACTGCATACTGCAGAGTACTGAAGTTATAATGGGTGAGGTCTTCTTTTATCAGGAAGCGGTAAATAGTGGGAGGGGCGCAGAAGGTTGTAACCCCATACAGGGAGGCTTTTTCAAGCATATTTTTGGCTTCAAACCGGTCATAGTCATAGACAAAGACCGCACAGCCGGCTATCCACTGCCCGTAGAGTTTGCCCCAGACACATTTACCCCAGCCGCTGTCTGCAACGGTGTAATGCAGCCCGTCATCCTCCACATTCTGCCAGTATTTTGCAGTCAGGATATGCCCGAGGGGGTAGGTATTATCATGTTCTACCATTTTTGGAAAACCAGCGGTTCCGGAGGAGAAGTAGACCAGGCAGATGTCTTCGTTCTTTGTCGCAGCCTCACCTGTAGGCCGCTCGAAGACCGGGGAAACTTCCTCAAGCTCCTTTCTGAAATCAATCCAGCCTTCCCGGGCTTTCCCTCCGACCACGGCTTTTTTGAGAGGGATATCCCCGCATTCTAAGTGGGCTTCATCAACCTGTTCAGGGACATCGTCCTCCGATATGCAGACAATCATCTTTAATTCAGCTTTTTCGATCCTGTACACGATGTCCCGGGTTTTCAGCATATGGGTTGCAGGAACAGCAATAGCCCCGAGTTTATGAAGGGCAAGGATGCAGTACCAGAATTCGTAACGGCTCTTTAAGGTCAGCATTACATAGTCGCCTTTTCCAATGCCGTGTTTTGCAAAGAAATTTGCAGCCTTATCGCTGTAGTACTTCAGGTCTTTAAAAGTAAAGCTTTTCTCTTCCCCGTTGTCATCACACCAGATCATGGCAAGTTTCTCAGGAGAATCTCTTGCATAGGCATCGACCACATCATAGGCAAAGTTGAAGTTTTCAGGAACCAGGATTTTGAAATTTTCCTGGAAATCCTCATAGGATTCAAAATCGGTTTTGGAAACAAATTGGCTTAGCAAGGAAGTCATTCTGAACACCCGTTTTATTTAATTTTCTCTATGTTTTCTATAGTTTTTCAGGCTTCATTAAGCTGAATTTAAGTTTCAAAAAAATTCTCTGAGTTTTTTCCTGTATTTCGAATTTTTTATGCAGATTTTGTGTGAATTGGTAAGGTCTGCATTAATCCGGGTTACATTATAACTGCCAGGAACTTAGCGGATTTTCCTCCCAGCGCTTCCATGGCATGTTCATAATTGGAATCAAAATAAATGGAGTCCCCTTCATTAAGAGTAATTTCATTATGGTGGATGTAGACTTTCAGGCTTCCCTCAAGTACATAATTGAATTCCTGCCCTGGATGGGAGTTTGTTCCGGGTCTGGTGCCCTCCGGCCTGGGCTCAACTGTGACGATAAAAAATTCTGCTTTTTTGTGGATGAACTTCTCAGCCAGGTTCTGGTACCTGTACTGCTTTCTCCTCTCCACACTGACCCCTTTTTCATTTCTTGTAACGGTAAATATATTCATCCTCGGCTCTTCTCCCGTAAGAAGGGTAGCCATGTCAACCTGCAGCTCGTGTGCGATCTCAAAAAGGATACTTGCCGGGATATCCTCAGTTCCACTTTCATAATTCTGATAGGTCTCATTGGGAATCTGCAGAGACTCTGCCATTTTTTCAACCGGGACTTCTGAAAGTTCTCGAAGTTCACGGACTCGGGATGCAATTTCCTTTATTTTTTCCTGCATAATGAATCTTCTCCACCTTGATTTATTTAAGAAACCTAACTTTAATATTTACTTAAAAACCTTTGTGCTATACCCAGGCTTACCTGAACCTGTTAGAAAAAATACTTCCAGAACCATTGAAAATTATAATTAATATACGTTATCATTCATGGGCTTTGAAACAGGTTTATTTATGGTTTATTTATAACAGAGAACAGAGACAGGAATGCGTAAAAAGAAGGGTAAAAAGAAGGGTAAAAAGAAAAATAATGAGAGTCATGTTGCTTAATATGAGAGTCATGTTGCTTAAT
>JBFHIK010000092.1:0-8632 GCA_041596555.1 Methanosarcina sp. | reverse complement strand
GTTTGGGAAGAGTTTTGAGGTATTTGATCTTGTGGGTTGAGATTGTTGTTTTGTCTCTTTATTGTGGAGTAGGTTTTTGAGTGGTTTTGGAGTAGGTGTTTGATGAGAACGCAAAGTATACTATGCGGTCCTCATATATAATATTTTTAGCATGCAATATTGCATTATTGTCACATCCATTAGTTCAACAATCCAATATTAGTTAATCAGTATAATGTTATATCATTGAGCTAATGCAGTTGCATATCTAACATAATGTCTTCACTTATTTCTGATACTGTCATTTCATCCGTGTGTTATTTCATCCGAGTATTATACGTGTGGTGCAGGGTATATAGCAGGTATATCAGGAAAGCGAGGGCAAGGAAATATTTTGTATAAAAGACCTTTGTCAGGATTTGTTTCTCTGTCCTGGCTGAAGCGTCTTCTATTATCCTTGAGTAAACATCTCCTGTAGTGTAGATTTTTCCTCCATTTTCAAGTATGGATGTCCTGAATAGAGAATTTTCCCCGACATACGTATATTCGTCCGGGCGGTTTACGGCAGCAGGCCTCCAGGATACATTCTTAGCTCCAAAAGTTTCATACATTAATTCCTCAGTCAGGTTTGCGTCAACAGGGGTTTCGGAGATTTTGTGGAGGCCGAATGTGTCGGCTGTAACGTATGATTCGTACATATTGTTTCCGATGGAGGTGATTTCCATTGGCTTTTTGTCGAAATAAAGCTCAGGCGTACCTTCTTTTCCGGTTGTGATCAGGATTCTACCTGGCTGGTTCATTTTAAGGTCAGGCACTTTTAGCTGGATCTCTTCAGACATTTCGGGATCTGCAACTGCCCAGTTCAGGGTCCTTGTAATTATCAGGCTGTCATTTCCCGAGTACAGGGACGCTGCCCAGGGGATTCCGTTTCCATTCCCATTGTCGGTTGTAATCGCAGCAACACGCCCGAGCCCCAGCCTCCAGACCGTTACTACCGGTTTTCCCAGCCTTGTTATAACAATGCGGTTTGCTTCGGGTTTCGGGGTAACCTCATTGTACCCTAAAATATCGCGGTTTATGTCAGAAATGTTCCGGGTAATAAAATGCTGAGGGTCATAGACAATGATTGACCCGCTCGAATATTCGTCTTCCCGGGCTTCGGATTCCTCAGGGTTTTCGGAGAAGCTCATTTCCATCCTCTGGCCAGGTTCTATTCTGTTGTAATTTTCGGACAGGCCTATTTTGTTCATGAGGAGTGCGGCATAGTACTGCCCTTTGGGAGTGACCTGGCGGGTAGTTTTCGGAGCATGTATGTGGACAAAATGGATCCCTATGCCGCTGCCTTCATGAAGGTTTTCCGCACACTGGGCTGCCCGTTCAAACCTGTTATCACTTTCCCCATCATTTCCGATTCCACCATCAGAAACGATTATAATTTCAGCTTCTGCGCTTTTGTTCTGTCCGTTAAGCAGCGTTCGGGAAGTCATGAGGCCCCTTTCAAGGGAAGTGGAGTCCCCTGTGGGCTTTATTTTGCGGATTTCAGCCTCGAGCCAGAGCCTGTTTGACTCTTTTGACATATCCACAAACCCATCTGTGATGTCCTGTCCCTTGCTCCCGAAGGTGATCACATCGACTCTTGCATCTTTAAGGAGATCGCTTTCAAGGAGGACAATGGCATTTGACAGAATATCGTCAAGAACCCTCCCTCCAACCCCATTGCTCTGCAGGGTACTGGGTGAAACGTCAAGCATCAGGACAATGTTTCTGCCTCCCCTCCAGTTCGAGGGCTTTGAGGTAACAGGAAGGAGTTCCTCAAACTCAGTATTCTGGTATGTCTTTTCTGCAGGGAAATCAAAAGAAGATCCCCCTCCAACCACTACCATGCCGCCTCCGTTAATGACATAATCCCTGAGGGCTCTGGCTTCTGCATCCGAGATCGTTGATGCAGCCTGGTTGTCAATTATTACGGCGTCTGTGCCATTAAGAGATCCATATGACCCGGATATTTTTACGTCGTAGATCTCCTTCATCGTGTTTGCAAGAGGGGAGCCGGGCTCATTCGTAACAAGTAAGACCCTGGGCTTGGGGGTTACATATATACTTTTCATATACTGGTTATTGTTCTCGAAATAATCCAGGTTTTTAACGCTGATGCTTGCCGGGTGCAGGGTTGCCTTTACGGTATGAGGCCCAAGCGTTTCAAAAGTGTGGTTGAACTCTATACTTTCTATTCTCCCGGTCTGGGTAATTTCCCTCTCCATAACCTTTTGATGGTCAACGGTAATCCTTACCTGATAGCTCATTTTTTCTTCAGTTGCTTTTCGAATATTAACTTTATAAAATGCGTCATTATCGATTACAGCCTCATTATCTCCTTCAATCTCCACGCTGAGGTCCTCTTTTTCAGTTTTTGGGATAAGGGCTGCTACAGGAAAATTGTTTTTGTAGCAATAAGATAGGGCTTCTTCAACCGGGGTCCCGGAATTGCTCTGCCCGTCCGAGACCACAAGCACATAGTTATCAGGCGAAGCCTGCTGAATAATAGCATCGCCAAGAGAGGTATGTATACCTGAAATCGTTGTGATTGTAACAGGAACTCTGGTCCCGAGTTTTTCTGAAATTTCCTCGGAAATCCCTTTCTTCAGCAGATCCATGCTGGCGCTTTCATCGGAGATTATGGTTATCCCGGTCTGATTGGTTTTCGGCGAACTTATTTCTGCAGAATAGGGGGCTGCAAGAGCCAGGATCAGGAGGAAGCCCACAAGGGCATGGAAGAAAATATGTCTTTTATTAATCTTTTTCCAGTACCCTAAAAGCACAAGAAGTGCCAGAGGGACCAGGAGCAGCAATTCGCTACTGTGTAAAAAATCAAAACCATAAGGGAAATTAAAGGTCATATGATCCTCCTCCTGAACATAACGGCATTTTCAATTATGAGGAGCAGCAGTAAGGCGTAAATAAGGAACTTCCGGATTTTGTCAGGGGACTTTGTGCGGAGTTCCTGCTTCTGGATTTCTCCGTTCTCACCTGTAAGGTTCAGTCTTTTTTCCGTAAAGGTATTCGATTCCATGGAATCGTACAGGTTGGCAGCAACGTTCTTCTGGTCCAGATTGTACAGCCCGCATTCGTCATAATAGACGAAATCACTGCTGATGGTTTCTGTCGGAGTTTTTATTCTAACCTTCTGGTCAAACGCCTGGTATCGGCCCGTGTTCACATTTGTTTCACTTATGTCCCCGACCCCCCACATATACTTGAGAAGTTTTGCCCAGAATACAGGGTAGGTTGGGGTAGTGGCGAAATTGTTCCATGCGTCGGTTTCAGTAGTGTCACTGAACCCAACATAAGTTACCGTCCCGTTTTTTATGTTCCACATACTGACTAAAGGCCCAGTTCCCTTTACCTCTGCAAGGACTGCAGCATCTTCTTTTGGAGTAGTGGCAAGGAACCTGCGCAGATATATCTCGTTGAACGAAACATCATCAAAAATATTTTTTCCGCTTCCCACAATCTCGATTGTATGGCTGCCTTCTTTTTCTACTGAGGTTATATCTACTGGAAGGATAGGATAAAGCCCGCGCATCTGGAAAGAATCGTACAGGCACTCGTTTCCTATGACTATCAGGTCTTTTCCACTTCTTGCATAAGCCACAATTTCCTGGACACTGCTGGTCGGGAGGGGTTCATATTTGGAGTTTACGATTATGGTATCGTACCCTGTAACATTGTCAGGAAGAGCCTGCCGTACATCAACGTGAATATCGGGCAGCAGGGATATTGCTGTTACGAGGGGAGACTTGCCGGCTGCCTGCTCAGAGTCTGTTAAGACCAGGATTTTTTTGAGTTTGACTTCAGGAATTGAAATGTAAGCAATGTTATCGCAGGGTATTGCATCCTCATTGAGGATTTCTACAGTTGATGTACCCTGAGGAATACTTGAAAATTTTATCTGCTGCGCTCCGAACCCTGCAAGCTGTACCGAGCTGCTTACCGTTGTGCTGGATGGGGAATCGACCTGACTCTCCAATTGAATGTCAAGGTCTGCACTTTTGTCGTTAAAGTTTTTGACCGTACATGTATATTCATACATCCCATCGTTTCGGTCTTTCAAATACCCGTCCACAATTGCGTAATTGGCAGTTTTATTGCCTACCTGTCGGAACTCAAGCTCCATGCTTCTCGTGTTTGCAATCCTTATGTAGGTTTCAGGCGCTCTTCCTGCCCAGTTTTCAAAATCGGATATGACTACAATTTTTCCGTTCTTGTTCTCTTCATCGTTTATAACGGTCAAAATCGCTTTGGGGATATCTCCGGGAGTGTTCCTCGCCTCCAGGTGGTCAACTACTCCTTCTGCATCGTCTGCATCCAGCGCTTTTGCAAGCACAACAGGAATACTTTCTGCGGCGATAATTGTATTTTCTTCGCCCAGGCTCTCTATTGCTATTGCCCTGGCGCCATCAAACCTATCGGGTGCGTTCATGCTTGCAGACGAGTCTATTATAATTACTACCTTTTCAGAGTCTGCTTTAACCTCTTCTAAGAGGGGCCCTGCAATTGCTATCGATATAAGAATAAGAGCCAGCAGCTGTAAGAAAAAAAGAGGGTCTGTTATTTTTTTACTGATGGTGTGCCTGGAATCAAGCACATTCTGGCTTATCCTTCGAACGAACATAAGGGAAGGCAGAATAACGTTTTTTGGGCGAGGCTTAAGCAGGTATATTATTATAAGGGGAATTATGCCTGCAAGTGCAGCCAGGCCTGGAGAAAATTCAAAGTCCATAGGCAGGATCACCCTTCCCCTATAATTCTAAGAACAGTATCTAACGGCTGGTTTTTTATACTGACGCGGAAGTAAGGGATTTTAAACTCGTAGGCAATTTTCTCCAGTTCAGCCACATGCTTTGCGTATTCGGCAGCGTATTCTTTTTTAAAGTTGGGGCCTACCGTAAAACCGATTTCTTCGTTTGTTTCACTGTCAATGAATTTTACTGCTCCATCCACGGTTTCAGGCAGGTTCATTTCGGTCTCATCATAAATGTGTACAAGCACAAGCTCATGTCTGGACAGCCTGTTAACGGCATTGAGGACAGAATCGATACCGTCCAGAAAGTCTGAAATTATAAGCACCATTGATTTCGATTTTATTCTAGGGTATACGGAGTCGGCACAATCTGCAAGTTTTGTGTTTCCATTGACCGAAATCCGGGTCAGGGAATCTATTGTCCGCAGGAAGTCATCCCTTCCTTTGTGTGCCTTTGTGTAATCCACATCTTCTGCAAATGTTGCAATCATATACACATCATTATGTTTCATTACGATGTAAGAAACTCCTGCAGCTATTGTTGACGCATATTCGAACTTATTTGGATTACTCTCAGGAAAGAGCATGCTGCTGCTGGTGTCAAGCAGTATGACCATGTTAAGGTTCTTGTCTTCTTCAAACCTGCGGATATAGAGTTTTTCCGTACGAGCGTACAGGTTCCAGTCAATTTTTTTTAAAGAATCCCCTTGATTATACTTTCTATGGTCTATAAGGTCCAGCCCTGCCCCTGCCCTGGTTGACTGGTGACTGCCCGTATGAATTGCAGAAACCCTCCTGCTGAGGGGGATCGCATACCTGTCGAGTTGGGTCAGGAATGACGTATCGATTGTGTGTTTTGCGCCAGCCATGTATTATCATTGCCTCCAGCCATTTTTTTCCCACTGGCCGGGTCAGATAATTGTGTTTCTGCTCTCCAGGATTTTTTGTATGATTTTATCGCTTGTGATGTTGTTCCTTGCAGCATCAAAAGATAGAATTATCCTGTGGCGGAGGACTGGAAGGGCCATGGAGTCAATGTCCTCTTTATCAACATACCTCCTGCCGTCGAGAAACGCATTTGCCTTTGCACAGAGGATCAGGGCAATTGAAGCACGTGGAGATGCACCTGCTTCTATCATATCAGGCATATTTCGGGTCTGGTTTACAATATCGATTGCATACTTTTTGAGCTTGTTTGAGATCGGAATTCTGCGGGTTATCTGCTGCAGTTCGAGAAACGTCTGTTTGTCCATACATTTCCGTACAGCTGGCCTGAAAGCTTCAGCATAACGGTTTACAATCTCAAACTCTTCTTCGGGGTCAGGGTAATCCAGACGAATCTTCATTAAAAACCTGTCAAGCTGGGCTTCGGGTAGGGTATAGGTCCCTTCCATCTCGATGGGGTTTTGCGTCGCAAGGATAAAGAAAGGCCTGTCCAGCAAATATGTCTTACTTGCAACAGTCACCTGCTTTTCCTGCATGGCTTCAAGCAGGGCAGATTGAGTCTTTGGGGAAGCCCGGTTGATTTCATCCGCAAGCACGATGTTTGCAAAGACAGGGCCCTGATTGAACTTGAAGTGTTTTGAGCCTCTCTCGTCTTCTTCGATAATGTCGGTCCCTGTGATATCTGCAGGCATAAGGTCAGGTGTACACTGTATCCTGCTAAACCCCATACTCATGATCTGGGAAATAGTGGAAATCGTAAGTGTCTTTCCGAGCCCGGGATTGCTTTCAACGAGGACATGCCCTTCACAAAGCATAGTTATGAGGATCTGTCGGACCATTTCTTTCTGGCCGACGATAGCATTGCTAATTTCTTTAAAGACAACCTCGAAAATCTGTGGGGCTTTTTCATAGGTAGGTTTTAAGTTAAGTTCTGAATCTTCAAGCTGGATTTCCTGTAGCTCTCTCATATTGAAACTCCGTTATTTTTATGTTAATCATGCATTTTCTGCAAATTCGGGCACTTCTGCTGCTTTAAGGCTTTTTATTTTACCTGACCTTTTTACTTTTATCACTTATTCGGGATGAGTGATTCAGGGTGAACGATTCAGGGTGAACGATTCAGGGTGAACGATTCAGGGTGAACGATTCAGGGTGAACGATTCAGGACGAACGATTCAGGACGAACGATTCAGGATGAACGATTCAGGATGAACGAATCAGGATGAAAGTGCTTCAAAATATTGTTTAATCAAAGGTTCATATTCTTCTGGCAGGTTTTCCGAATAGGTTTGACTCTGCCTGAATTCCTCGTTAAGGCGGTCTGAACTGGCGTTGAAATTTTGTCCAGTATCCGCATCTATCTGGCTGGTGAACCCGAGTCCCAGGCTCGGGTTGATTTTCATTTCAACCTTATCTCCATTTTTTATGATAACAGCCTCTATATTATACCTGGAATCCGGGGCAACGGTCTCATTATCATCGTAAGCCGCTCTGGCATTCATGTTTGGAATATTGTTCCGCATATCATCGATTAACTGACCGGGAGAGACATCAAAGCTGAAGCCCTCATGTATGCAGAAGGTGACAGCTCCTGTCGCCAGTAGAAATATTAAAAAAGACCTGAAAATCTGGTTTTTCGGAACCATTTTTTTTATATTGATACCGGTAAGTTGACCGTGGACATCTTCAAGCAGTTTTTTTGTAACTATGTTGATGTTCTTCCGGTTATCATATGCCGTACTCAGTCTTGTCTTCAGTTCCGGAAAGCCAGTTTCAAGGAGATTTATAATATTAAATTTACTTCTTCTGTCAACTAATCTGTGAATTAAACCGGCAAGGCAAATCAGCACCAGTGCCCCTACAGCCATTAATCCGAGATTAAACCAGTAAGTGCCGAGGTATGTCTGGGACTTACTCAGTTTTCCCACTCCCGGAACATAATAAGCCAGTTCATACAGGTTAAATAAAATCATTAATAAAAATAAAAAGGCAAATTTTCCGGCGGTTTGTAAAAACCCGAGGGTACAATAGAACCACATCAGGTATTTTTTATATTTATTCAGAAGAGATACTACAAGCATATAATCTCAGACCACAGTTGTAATTTTAAATAATTATATTGCAGATGTTACTAAAAAAACTTTTCTAATATTTTAATTTCAAATCAGGCAAATCTTCCCATAATAAAGTGACAATTACTCAAATAATACAATGGCAAATATTTCAGGTAATGCCTCAATAACTCCCCTTTTCTCCCCATTTCTCCCCTGTTATTATTATGTATGACTGAAAAACTATATAATCCTATATGACGTATATTTTTTATTCTGTTTTTTGTATAACATATTAAATAAATAATTTCTGATATATCTTAAGGAAAGATATATGCTTTCTGCACCCTAAAGTCCGAGAAACACTTTCCTTGACCCTGCCAGACCGCTTTTAAATTCTGATATTACAGTGCCCCCGCCAGCTTGTCTGGCGGCCCGTTGAAAAAAGAGAGAAGCTGAAGGAAAAAAGAAGTTGAAGGAAAAATAAGTTGAAGGAAAAAAGAAGTTGAAGGAAAAAGGTTATTTTTCATAGAGTAATTCTGTTTTGTTCATCCTTACTATTTTTCGGGATAATTCATCGACAGGATTTTTCTGTCGCTTTTATTTTGATTTTTCTTCTTTTTTAACTTCATCGAAATGGCCGCTCTTCGAGCGTGACAAGAACGACCCGATATAGCTAATAACGTTGCACCGGTAAACTATTTGTAATTCAGTCTTCCTGAGCGAATCTCAGCTAAAACCCATCAAATAATCCTCTTGTGCAAAGCTCACTACTAAAGCTCACTACTAAAAACCAAAAAGTAGTCCTCTTGAGCGCAGCGAAAAGGACCGCGTACTCCCGAGGCGCAATTCGGGC
>JBFHIK010000091.1:0-8649 GCA_041596555.1 Methanosarcina sp. | reverse complement strand
GGGAGCACGAGGTCCTTTTCGCTGCGCTCAAGAGGACTACTTGATGGATTGTAGAAGTGAACTTGGCTCAGGGGACTAAGAGCCTATCCGAAAAGTCAGTAATGCATGTTGTAAGGGGGTGAGACGTAATGAAAATTAATCCACAAGTAATTTGTCTGCCAATAGTTTTTACTTTTTTGGTAGTTATGACATCAAATGTAGTGGTAGCTGGTGCCTTAGAAGATGGGGAGTTAACGAAGGTGGCATCTGACGTTGCGTACGGAGGTTCAGTATGGTCTCCTGGTGGGAATGAAATTCTTTTCGCAAGGGACGACGGGCTCTACAAAATATCTTCGGATGGTTCTGAAGAAAAGAAGTTAACCTCAGGCTCGATATCACACTATACATGGTCTCCAGATGGGAGCAAAATTTCATACGGTCAGGTTGATGAATCTGGGTATGAGGTATGGATAATGAATGCAGATGGGACGGAAAAAACTCATATATTAGGTCCAGCAAGGGATTTGTTTTTCATTACATACACGTGGTTTCCTTCAGGTTCAAAAATAGCCTATGTTCTTGGTTTTGATGATAAGGGCACTCTTTCAGTAATTAATTCAGATGGCTCAAATAACCATGAGATTGGTAGTGATGGTTGGGTTAATGGTGCAATCGCCATGTCGCCTGATGCATCAAAAATAGCATATGATAGATGGGACTGGAGTCCAGGTTATCCAACTGAAATCTACATCCAGGATTTGAATCAAATAGGGAATTTTTCTAAATTGTCTAATGGGTCTATATATCAACAGACCCAATCGTGGCAGCCACAGATATGGTCTCCAGATAGTTCAAAAATAGTGTATCGTTCTTATGATAATGAAAAAAGTGGCATATCTACAATAAAAGCTGATGGTACCGAAAAAACTCAACTTACCTCTGATGAAGCAAATTATAGTTCTCCTATTTTTTCACCTGATGGAAGTAAAATAGTATTTGTGTCTGATAAAACAGGAAATAACGATATATGGGTTATGGATGCGGATGGAAACAACAAAGTACAGTTAACAACAGATCCGGCGTCTGATTCAAATCCAGTGTGGAGTCCTGATGGCACAAAAATCGCTTTTTGGTCTGACAGGGGAGAAAATAATGGAATCTATGTATCCTCTTCAAATATGAGGGATTTTTAATCACAGAAAAAATATAATAGTTTCCCCATTTACATATATTCACATTTTGGGTATTGAAATGACTCTTTAAGCTATCACACAATTACTGACCTCTCTGGATATTAATCTTGACAAAATAAAGGATGAAAAGTCTGCCAAAATTATTCGTGTTCTACTTTTTATCATTAATGAACAGAGCAGGGAGAGAATCCCTTAGATCAGAGATCCAAAAGCTTCGAGATGAAATCAACTTAGTGCCTATCCGAAAAGTCACTAATGCATGTTGAAAAGTTACAATAGGTCTATAATATCAGAGCATACGTTCCGGTTTTGCATATTGCGTATTGTAAAAGTTACAGCTGGTAACCACTTTTCGGACAGGCTCTAAATTATGGATGTTTATGGATGTTAATACTGAAGACTGCGCTCAAGAGGACTACTTTATAGATGTATCTGATCAGTACAACATTATTATCTATACATGGTCTTTCTTGTCACGCTCGACGCAGGAGAGCGGTTTCAGATAGGTTTCAGATAAAAAAGAAGAGAAATAAGCCAGAAAGCGAAATCTACTGATGACACCTGTAAAAAATTAACATGTAAAGTGATCCAAAAAACCGATTACTCTCTGTTTTTTGTTCCTTTCCATTTTTTTTGCAGAACCTCCAGACAAGCTGGCTGAGTCTCTTATATTTTGCTGCGGGTTAAATAACGTTTTCCAGGGTAGGAGGAAGTTTTTTTCGGATAAGGTAGAAATTTCTTTTAAGTAATTGGTTTTTCTTAATACCAGCATGAATTCGACTGTTATTTCTTCTTACCCCGGGAGGCTGGTTTTATTCCCAAAAGGCGCAGAAGAAAAATATGAATATTTCATCTCCGGATGCCTGAATAATGCTAACTGACAAATAAAGAACCGCCAGTCCTTTTGAGAAGGAAAAAATAAATTAAAAGAAGAAAATAAATTAAAAGAAGAAAAGGAATTGAAAGAGTTGACTCTCCCGTCTTCACTCTTCTTTCTTCTTTTTCTCGAAGGCTTCCTTTACAATCTTAACTGCGCAGAGTTCACCGCACATGGAACAGGCGTCACTTTCCGTTTTGCGGGCGTCCCGGATTTTGCGGGCGCGGTCGCCGTCGATTGCAAGTTCGAACTGCTTTTCCCAGTCAAGGTCCCTGCGGGCATAGGCCATGGCTGTGTCCTGCTCCCAGGCGCGTTCCCTTGGACCTTCTTTTATGAGGTCGATAGTGTGGGCTGCAATCTTTGTTACGAGCAGGCCTTCTTTGATATCTTCGAGGGAGGGGAGGGCGAGGTGTTCGGAGGGAGTTACCATGCAGAGGAAGTCCGTGCCGTACATCCCGGCAACTGCGCCTCCGATTGCCCCGGTGATGTGGTCAAAGCCAGGGGCGATATCGGTAACCAGGGGGCCGAGGAGGTAGAGGGGGGCTCCGTTGCAGAGCTCTTTCATGCCCCTGACGCTGAGTTCAATCTCGTTTAAGGGGACGTGGCCCGGGCCTTCCACGAAGGTCTGGACATCGACTGCCCTTGCGCGTTTTACCAGCTCTCCAAGGGTGATGAACTCCATGAACTTGGGGCGGTCCGACGCATCGGCAATACAGCCTGGGCGCATGCCGTCTCCAAGGCTCAGGGTCATGTCATATTCTTTTGCGATTTCAAGGAGATAGTCAAATTCGGCAAAGAAGGGGTTGTCTTCCCCATTGTGGAGCATCCAGGCAAGGGTAAAAGAGCCTCCGCGGCTGACCACGTTCATTATCCGGTCGCTCTGGCGCAGGCGTTCAAGGGAGTTTAAGTTGACCCCGGCATGCACGGTTACAAAGTCCACACCCTGTTCTGCATGCTTTCTGACAGCGTTGAACATGTCGTCTGAGGTCATTTCCACGACAATTTTCCGGGAAGCTGCAGCCTGGTAGATCGGGACAGTGCCGACAGGGATGTTTACGGCTTTGAGAATGCGGGTGCGGATCTCATTCAGGTCCCCGCCTGTGGAGAGGTCCATTACTGCATGAGCCCCGAAGGCTTCTGCAGCTTTTGCTTTCTCAATTTCGGCATCGATGTCGATGCAGTCCCTTGATGTGCCTATGTTGGCATTGATTTTTGTGCTCATGTATTTGCCAATCCCGACAGGGAGAGTTTCTCGCCTGTTGTTTCTGGGAATGGCTATCAGCCCTTTTGCCACGCAGGAGCGGACAGTTTCGGGGTCGATTCCTTCGGCTTTTGCCACGGCTTCTATTGAGGGGGTGACGATTCCCTTTTTAGCTTCTTCCATCAGCGTCATTGTTACTCCGTATGATGAGGGGAAATGGGGGTAAGTATAAGAATGTATCAGTTGTACAAAACGATCCAGATATAATGATATATAGCGATTAATCTTCGTGACTAATGATCAATCTCCATGACTATAACGATTAATCTCTATAGCCCAGGGTTGCAAAGTAGAACAAACGGTATATTGATATATAACTTTTCATTCTGCGGAAAGCCATCCAATAATCTATAAATGGCGAAATATATAAATCATGTGCAGATCCATTACATGGATATCCAATGTGCATATTGTGTTTTGATCTGTACATTACATGGATATCTAATGTGCATATTGTGTTTTGATCTGTCATTACATATGTGATGTTTATATTACGTGCACCTTACCTGTATATTACATGTTTGCCGCAAAAAGCGAAGAAAAACACCTGCAGGAATTTTATTAGAATTGTATTATAAAGACCTGGGGTTTTACGGGAGTGCGTATAAACAATCCCTGTAAGAAAGAAACAACAAACTCTGTAAGAAAGAAACCCGAAGATCTTTCCGCATTTCATCTCTTATACGTATCACAGGAGTTCAGGTTTTTCATCATGACAGTTGTCGCATTTGCAGAAAAGAATAAGGCAGCGGCCCAGATTGCCAGTATCCTGGGCGATGGGGAAGTAGATAAAATCTCAGTGGAAGGGCTGCCTGCTTACGAGTTCAAGTGGAAAGGGGAAGAGTGGTTCGTGATGGGGTTATCCGGGCATATCATGAGCTATGATTTTCCTGAAAAATATAACAAATGGAGTGAGGTTGACCCCGGTGTCCTCCTTGGAGTTTACCCTGAAAAGTTCGTAACAAGGGCAGAGTATGCAGCTGCTGTGAAAAACCTGGCAAAAAGGGCAGACAAAATTATCCTTGCATGCGACTATGACAGGGAAGGGGAAAACATAGGGTTTGAAGCAAAGACCCTTTCAGAAGAGGTTACAAACGTACCGGTCTCAAGGGCACGTTTTTCGGCCCTTTCCCCAAAAGAAGTCAAAAAAGCTTTTGAAAACCCTGTAGACCCTGACTACAATATGGCAATGGCTGCGGAAGCCCGCCAGATCCTTGACCTGAAGATGGGAGCAGCTTTTACCCGTTTTGTCACGCTCTCGGTCAGGGAAAAGGCAAGGACAAAAGACGTCCTTTCAATAGGGCCCTGCCAGACGCCCACCTGTGGTTTTGTGTATGAGCGGGAAAAGACCATCCGGGCTTTTGAGACAAAGGATTTCTGGAAGATTACTGCAATTTTTGTTGCAAAGGGCGGGGAATTTGAGGGCACCCACAGGGCAGGAAACATCCACGACAAAGATAAAGCAGCTGAGATCTTCAAAAGGTTAAAAGGGGCAAAAGAAGGCATTGTCGTAAAGAAGACGGTAAAGGAAACAAAGACAAGCCCTCCAAATCCTCTTAACACCACAGAGTATCTGAAGCGGGCTTCAAAGTTCCTGGGAATCAGCCCGGAAGCTGCCCTTGAGGTTGCAGAACAGCTCTACCTTGCAGGGTTTACGAGCTATCCGAGGACAGAGACAAACAAATATGCAGATGATTTTGATTTTAAGTCTCTTGTCTTTGATTTTGCAAGGCAGAACGAGTATAAGCCTTTTGCCGAGTCAATCCTCTCTGCTCCTATAGTGCCGAAAAACGGGGAAAAAGATGCACACGACCACCCTCCTATCCATCCTATCCGGGCGGCTGCAAGGAGAGAAATCAGTGCTGCAGTAAATATCCCGCAAGCGGCAGAGGCCTATGACCTTATTGCAAGGCATTTCCTGGCAAACCTGATGCCTGCAGCGGTTTTTGAAAAGACTCACCTTCACCTGCACGTGCAGGAAGAACCTTTTGATTCCTCAGGGACCGTGCTTAAAGATGCGGGATGGCTCGAAGTTTATCCTTTTGAAAATAAAAAAGATAAGCTTCTCCCGTTTGTAGAGGAAAAAGAGAAAGTAGGCATAAAAAAGCTGAGCAACACAAAGTCCAAAACCAGCCCTCCGAAGAAGCTGACCGAAGCCGAGCTCCTGACCCTCATGGACAAGCACGGGATAGGGACAAAAGCAACAGCTCCGTCTCATATCGAAACAAACAAGAAGCGAGGGTATTTTGAGACCAAAGGAAAGACAGTCTCGATCCTTGATACAGGCTTTACCCTGATGGAAGGGCTCTCCCTGACCGTGCCGATCCTTGTAAGGCCGGAAATCCGCTCAAAGATCGAAGCCCTTATCCAGGAAGTCGAAGATGGGAAAAAAGAGTTTGAAGCTGCCCTTGCCGAGGGCACGACCCTGATAAAAGAGATGTATGCCCAGCTTGAAGCAAACAAAAAGGAGCTGACTTCAAGCATTGCAGGCACGATCAAGGACGAAGCTGCCCTTGAGGACAGGAAAAATTACATAGGGACCTGCAAGGTTTGCGGGCACGTGCTCAGGATCGTACAGACGGACACAGGGCGTTTTGTAGGCTGCACAGGCTACCCCGACTGCAGAAACTCGTTCCCTCTTCCGAAAACCGGAGCCCTGAACGTGCTCAGGAGCAAAGAATGCAAAAAGGAAGGTGTAGCCGTCCTGAAGGTGGGCAACAAATACAACTGGGCTGTTGGCATAGGCCCCTGCTTTAAATGCGACCTTGAAAAGGAATGCTACCCTCCTGAAACCGTAGGACCCTGCCCCGAATGTGACGGGAGCATGTTCCTGATCTCTTTTAAAGACAGCCGGTTCCTGGGCTGTACGAAGCGCTGCGGGTACACGCATTCGGTCCCGAAGACCGGAAAACTTACCCTGCTTGATAAAACCTGTGAGACCTGCGGCTGGAAGCTGTTTCGGTTAAAAGAAGAAGGGGACAGCCCGGAAGTGGATTTCTGCGTAAACCGGCGCTGTACGGAAGGCATAAAATACTGGAGAAAAACAGGCCCAAGAAATGAGTCCAGGGGTCAGGCAAAGGCTTCTGTAGATTCTGCACCGAGGCCGGAAGCAGGACGTATAGCAAGAAGTACAGCAAGAAATACGGAAAGAAGTACAGCAAGAAATACGGAAAGAAATACGGAAAAAAGTACAGCAAGAAGTATAGCAAGAAATACGGAAAGAAGTACAGCAAGAAATACGGACAGAAGTACAGTAAAAAATACGGAAAGAAATGCGGAAAGAAATGCGGAAAGAAATAGGGGTTAAAAGAGGTTTTGTCTCGATAATGTGAGGTTAACATTATCGGGAGGGGTTTTGTCAGTACGTGAAAAAAGAGGGTTGAATCTGCATTTTTACACAGGGCTATTCTTCGACCTTGTGGATGTGGCGCACGTGGGCTATTGAGGAGGCCATGAAAAGCCCGCTTGTAACGAGCATCCACTGGGAGCTTGAAACCCATTCGAAGAGCCCTTCATAGATTGTGACACTGCCGACAACGGCGAGGGCGCTCAGGCCTATGTAGAACTGGCTCCACGGGATATCGCCTTTCTTGACGGTCTCCATGTAGATATCAAAATCGTGAGATGGAGGGAGAAGTTCCACGAGGTCCTGTTCCCTGTTGTAGGTGACGACTCCCAGGCTTTCCATTTTCGGGATATGGGTCTGGAGCAGGGAGATATATATGCTTTTTCTGAAGTTGCTCTTTGGATCTTCGGTTCCGGATTCCTGGCGGGCGATTTCTTCGGACAGGGAGCGTATGCTCTGGCTTCCCCTGCTGTAGAGAATTTCCAGGATGCGCCTTCGTCTGTCGTTCTGGAGGACCCCGAAAATATCACTATTTGATAACTGCGATTGTGTCTGTACACATCTGTGCGAATTATTTGTATAATCTACTCTTTCACCCATGAGTATACCCCACTCTTGATAATTTTGATTCTGTGTGTAGACATATAAAGTTTTTTAATCCAGTTTTTTATATTTTTAGACAGTCTGGTCTGTAAATCACTGGTTTAAATATTTTTTAAAATAATAATTCTGCCTCAATGTGCATTTCCTGTGCACTGCAAAAAAGAAAATATCGATTAGAAAGCACTGACAGGATGTTGGAACTGGTTAAAATTCTGGGTTTCAGGACTCGATTACGTGAAATAATTGGCTTTAATAGCTTACTTGTTAAAATCTGTTCCTTTAATGGTAAATAATAGCTTCTGAGCATTTTTAGATAAATTTTTTCAAATTACTATTATTTCATTCGATAAAATATCTAATAAGGCTTTACAACGAAAATCTTTTATATATGTTTAGTCCTTTCAGCAAAAATTGCTCAAGAATTTGAAGATCGACATATTTCCATTAAATCAGTATTTCTGTTTTTTTCAGTCGAATACCCGTTAGCTTGCTATGGGGTGCGCCAGCACAACTTTGATAACACATTTACCTGGTAAAAGGAATGGACTTGAGAAAAGGAATTTATCTGATAAAAGGAATTTATCATGAAAATCCATTGCATCCAGCACGTCAAATTTGAAACCCCCGGGACCATTACCGAATGGATAGAAACGAAAAATCATTTCCTGTCAACTACCCATTTATACGAAAACGAAAGCTTCCCGGAAATCGACACTTTTGATCTCCTCATAGTCATGGGAGGCCCGATGAATATTTATGAGTATGAAAAATACCCCTGGCTGAGGGAAGAAAAAACTTTTCTTGAAAAAGCCATTGCAGAAGGAAAGGCAGTGCTCGGGATCTGCCTTGGAGCCCAGCTTCTTGCCGATGTCCTGAAGGCTGAGGTATTTAATAATAACTATAAGGAGATAGGGTGGTTTCCGGTATCTGCAGGAAAGGATGAAAAATCCGAAATTCCTCTCCTCAAAGGCATCCCTGACGAATTCCCTGCGTTTCACTGGCATGGAGACACCTTCAGCCTGCCGGAAGGGGCAAAGAGGCTCTTTGAAAGTGAAGCCTGCAAAAACCAGGGGTTCCTTTATAAAAACAGGGTGATTGGGCTGCAATTCCATTTGGAAATGAGCAACCAGACGATCAGAAATGTCATTGAAAATTGCAGGGATGAACTCACTGAGGGGAAATATATCCAGAAAGCAGATGAAATGCTGGACAGGGCTGATCTCCTCAAAGAATCCGGACAATTAATGTGCAGGTTGCTGGACAACCTTGAAAAAATAATTCTGGCCTAAAACAATATCGTTCAATATCGTTCAATATCATTCAATATCGTTCAATATAGTTTAATATCATTCAATATCATTCAATATCATTCAATATCATTCAATATCGT
>JBFHIK010000090.1:0-8784 GCA_041596555.1 Methanosarcina sp. | reverse complement strand
CCTCTAAATACTATTCTGTCCTATACTATGTACTGAATTCCTGAGCGATAACCAGGCCCGGGAAACCAGAACCAATTGATCTTTCTTCACCTCTGGAACAGAGGATAGAGCCTGTGGACTTATGAACGGTAGTTCGAGGTATGAAGCAGGAAGCCCGTTACTTCAGTGATGGGTAGTTCACTCAAACTCGATTGTTGCAGGTGGTTTTGGCGTGATGTCGTATACCACTCTGGCGACTTTCGGAATTTCGGAAGTGATTCTTGATTCGAGGGCCTTAAGGGTCTCCCATGGGAGCTCGAGTGCTTCTGCAGTCATTCCATCCCTTGATCCTACAGCTCTTACAGCCACGATCCAGCCGTAAGCCCGGACATCTCCTTTTACTCCCGTCCCTTTGCCGATTACTGCAGCAAAAGTCTGCCAGGGGCAGAACCTCTCAAGAAGTTCCTCTTCTACTATGAAGTTTGCTTCCCGCACGACTTCAAGCTTTTCTTCGGTAACCTCTCCGAGAATACGCACAGCAAGCCCGGGGCCCGGGAAAGGCATCCTTTCGCAGATTTCTTCAGGCAGCTGGAGTGCCCAGGCAACTTCCCTTACCTCGTCTTTGTAAAGGTCCTCAATAGGCTCAACAATTTTCTTAAAGTCCATTACGCTCGGCAGCCCTCCAACATTGTGGTGGGACTTGATCCCGCCTTCGGACTCGATTCTATCAGGATAGATCGTCCCCTGGATCAGGTAATCAGCTGCAAGCTTCTTTGCCTCGTCTTCAAAGACCCGGATAAAGGTCTCGCCAACAGCCTTCCGCTTCTCCTCAGGGTCCGTAAGTCCAGCCAGGGCTGCAAGGAACCTGTCCTTTGCTTAGACAATATCCAGGTTCATGTGAGAGAAGATGTGCTTTATCCTCTCGGTTTCTCCCTTCCTCATGAGCCCCGTATCGATATATATCGGCTGCAGCCTGTCCCCTATCGCCCTGTAAGCCAGTTCCGCACAAACAGAACTGTCCACGCCGCCCGAGAGCGCAATAATTGCTCTTCCGTCTTTTATTTCCTGGCTTATTTTCTCAACTGCCTTTGGAATGAATTTATCGGGTTTTACCATTGAAATGCTCCTTAAATGATGCTAAACTAATCTTCCTTTGAAGAAATGATAGTGATTGGTGAATGTATGAAAATTATTACGATTTGATTATATTTTATTGTGATATATGAGTCAGTGCATGGGGTTTTTGATATTTAAATGTATAGTCGGAGAATTCATTGATTTCATTATTTAATCTGTCTGGTTTTTGAAGTTTTTCCCTTTGTCTTGACGACTAGTGCATCGATTCCATATATTCTCAATAAACCACGGATAAATACAGATGAACACAGATGGATTCAATCCATGTATATCCATGCCAATCTGTGGTTCTTTTATGGAAACTCATTAACCAGTGTTAATATTAAAATCCAGTTTTATGTATATAATTTGAAATCGAAGCACTAGGTGTTTACCTCTTTTTACTATTTTCCGTCACGTCCAGAGTTTCCCAGAATCCTCTGGAAAATATCTTTTTATCTTACTGTCCAGTAACTTACTGGCTGGTAAGATCTATCTGGATAGCGTAAACTTGGATTTTTTTCAAGAGGTGTATGAAAACTGTGGGTAGTGGGAGGGAATAAAAAGACCTTAGAGAAAAGATTCGGTAATCGGTCAATGTAATAAAATTCTATGAGTGTTTTTAAGCCCCGAAATTATCTTTAAACTCCAACCAAAAAACGGGAAATTTCCGGAGGTGTCAGGCAACTATTAAATTTTGATATTGAAGAGAGAATTTCTACTTGACCGTAGCCTTCTGATAAGTTCCGAAAGTGAGGCAACAGAGGGGGTAAATAACTGTTTATGTACTACAGGAGACTTTCTCGAAAAAGGGCATGAGAAGTCACTAATTTCCTTCTCTCTAAACAAACTCTAAAAAACTCTAAACAAACTCTAAAAAACTCTAAAAAACTCTAAACAAACTCTAAAAAACTCTAAACAAACTCTAAAAAAACTCTAAAAAACTCTAAAAAACTCTAAACAAACTCTAAACAAACTCTAAAAACTCTAAAAAAGCTCCAATCTGAAAAACTCCTTATCTATGAAATACTTTCTATTTGAGAAAAATAGGAATTATCAGGGATTGAAAGATCATTTCAACCCTGAAAAATTTGATGAAAAATTGAATTATTCGAAAGTTTCTAAAGATTTCAGCAATTCCAAAATACTTCAGTAACTTCAAAATACTTCAGTAACTTCAAAATACTTCCACAGTTTCAGGATATTATCTTATCCAGCTGGTTTGTCCTGGCTGCCTCTTTGATTTCCTGAGCTATTCTTCTTCCGGTCGAAAGATTCTCCTGGATAAGGTCTGCGTAGGGGGAACCTGAAATGTAAAGGTTTGTCCCTGCAACAATCCTGGCTGAAATCTCAAATACCTTAATTTCAAGCTCGTCCGTAAACACGGTTTCAAGGCAGAAAGCCCCTATCATCCCGCCAAAAAGGCCCAGGGATTCTTCAACCACTCTTTCTCCAAGAGAGAAGATCAGAGGCAAGAGGGACTCCCTTGCGACGAGGGGCATGTTTCCTGTAACCACATATGTAGGGCGGATACCTGCTTCTATAAGTTCTTTGGGAGAGCCAAGCCTGAAGATCTCATCGGCATTGGATTCGACCCTGCGGTCCATGCTAAGAAGCTCAAGGCTTCCTTCGCTTAAGGTGTATCCTTCATTTCGGATCGGGGAATAGAAGTAATGAAGGTAATAGCGAGTTCCTGTAATGAACTCCTGGATAGTATACTTCTGCGTGTGGTCAACGAGTTCATCGAATTCCTCGTAGGTTTTTGCAACGAAGAAGCCTTTTCCTCCTCTTGCTCCGTTGTACTTGACCATCACAGGCCCGTTGATATCCCGAGGGTCATCTATTTTTCCGGGCATGTGGATACCTGCTCCAAGCAGCCATTCCCGTTCTTTATCCCGGTCTGATTCCCATTCCAGTACATCT
The DNA here is from genome assembly GCA_041596555.1 of Methanosarcina sp. GTDB lineage: Archaea > Halobacteriota > Methanosarcinia > Methanosarcinales > Methanosarcinaceae > Methanosarcina. The sequence continues at coordinate 5,766 of JBFHIK010000090.1, read as the reverse complement.
CTGTTCCCAAAGGTAGGCACAGCCATTTCTGCAAAATTCTCCGTACCCAGGTAAGCAACAAACGAACCGTGAGGGATTATAATAGTATTTCTTTTTCTGAGTTCCTCAGCCTTATTCATAATATCTGCATAACTTTCTACAATAAGGTACTCGTCTGGTTTTGCTTTGGGAAATGCCTCGTAGAATTTGGGTGGTTTGCCAACGCAGATCCCCAGAGTTCTGAAACCTTCTTTTCGAGCTCCATCAAAAATTTGAAGGCTTGAGTGAGAACAGACTGTTGCAATAGTGATGTCTTTTAAATCGTAATTTTTCAGAAATTCAAGAACCTGCTGTTTTGTTATCATGATTGCTACCAGCGGAAAATTTAGATTAGAATATACAATGTTATATTTAAGGTTAAGGGCAGGATTCTATATATAAATATAGTAGTGGATCTATAATAACCCCTGGAAAATAAAACTTTATATTAAGATTGGTAAAGTACAGTATAGAGTACAATTAGAGTATAATTAAAAAATACTGATGAGTATACTTAATAAAGACTGATAATAAAGCTTTTAAATCAGGAAATACGCATGAACGGGCTTGAAGATAGAGACGGTTTATCTGAAACTGGCGAGCCTCCCCAGGGGCCTGGACCCGGGGAGCCGGATAACAGGGTGCTTGTTCTCCCTGTAAATGGTGACTCAAGAAAACTTACCCAGGTCCTCTCCAACGAAACATCTTTAAAAATCCTTGAAATTCTCGGGAAGAAAAACATGTCTGCAACCAATATTGCAGAAGAGCTGAATCTTCCCCTTACCACGGTCAAATATAACCTTGATTCTCTGGTAGAATCTGACTTAATTAAGGTCAAACAGATAAAATGGAGCCAGAAAGGGCGGCAGGTAAAGATCTATGAATCAGTGGAAAAACTGATTGTTCTTGTTCCCTCGAGAAACTCAATGGATAAACTCTCCATTATAAGTTTGCTACAGAAATATATGGGAGTAATAGGAGCAGCCTTCTTTGCAGCTGCAGGAATAGAGTACCTCTCAGTCTATCTAAAGGCAAAAAGTATCGTTGATGCTACTGCTCCTTTGCGGATGGGAATCACGGGCCCGGCAAATGAGGCTTATCCAGAAGCAATGGTTATGGAGGACGTTGAAAACGAAAGCTTGAGCCCTAAAGCAGAAGGGTCTGAGTCTACTTTTGACCGGGTCGTGCCGGAAGAAGAGGTAATGAACGCAAGCTCTGAGACTTTTGCTGACCAGCAGTTAACGGACGGTGCGGGTGCGGAAAATCTGTCTTCAGGGGTGGAAGTTATCCCGGAAGATGCGGTTGCGGAAGTCCCTGCCCTGGAGACTCTGGACTCAACTCCGGAACTGCCTTCTGTTCCTCCTGAAGGGCTCACAAACTTCGGAGGAATCCATGGGCTTTATGATACCCTTTCTCTTCACCCCGGGGTCTGGTTCCTTTTCGGGTGCATCTTTGTAATATTTTTGGTGATTTTAAGAGAAGTCTATTATAAGAAAAAAACCAAGTAATAAGGGATCTTATGAGAGTCGCTTTAAAGCTTGCATACATAGGCACCGAGTTTCATGGGTCCCAGATTCAGCCGAATGTCGAGACCGTGGAGAAAGAACTCTTCAAGGCTCTTCGGAACCTCAGGATTATAGAAAGCCCCAAATCTGCTAACTATAACTGTGCGGGCAGGACTGATGCAGGGGTTCATGCCCTCGGACAGGTCATCGCTTTTGATACAGACAAACCGAACCTGGCAATTCCCAGAGTCGTCAACTCCGAACTTCCTCCAACCATATGGGCATGGGCTCATGCGGAAGTCCCCTTCGACTTTGATGCCAGAAGGAGTGCGGTTTCCAGACACTACCGCTACGTGATGAGCGGCGAAGAGTTCGATATTTCAAAGATAAGGGAAGCTTCGAAACTGCTGCTCGGAACTCATGATTTTGAAAATTTTTCCCGATCAAACGGAGAAAAAAGTACTGTTCGTACTCTGGAGAGAATCAATGCCCGTGTAGATGGGGAACTTACAACGATTGAAGTCGTTGGCAACAGTTTTCTCTGGAACATGGTCCGTAAAATAGTGACTGCCCTCTCAATGATCGGAAAAGGGGTGCGTGATAATGACTGGTTGCTCCAGATGCTAAATCCCGAGATTTATGAAGAAGGAATCGAACCGGCTCCTCCCTATGGATTAACCCTTATGGGAGTTAACTATGGACGAAATATCGATTGGATTGAAGACGATTACTCAATCAGGCGGGCAGGTGATCAGAACCGCAAACGCATTCTCAGGCACAGGGTAATGGCTGAGGTACTGGAAGAACTGATTTCCCATGAGTGAGAAATGTTTTTAAATATGAAAAGTCACCTTTCTATCTTCCCTTCCATTTTTAAACAACTTTACGAGAAGCGGGATTCCCGTCATTTCAATGATGGGTAGGGCACTCCATGCCCTTCTGGAAAATAGTTATTATCCGTGTGAGACTCCTGTGTACTCTCTGTACATAAATCTCAAGAACCTTAAGTCCTGCCTTCTCTCCGTACTCAAATGCTGCCTTGTCAGAGACAACAACCGCGATACCTCCGGGTTTTAATACGCGATGGATTTCTACAAGGGCACCGGAATATAGCTCTTCTAAGGACCCGGCAAGGATTGCTGCCGACCTTCCGTAGGGCGGATCGGTGACAATGACATCGATTGTAGAATCCTTTAGCGGGATCCTGCAGGCATCTCCCTCCATCAGGATGTAGTCCAGTTCATAGGCTTCAAGATTCATGTGTGCCCCGAGGACAAGTTTTTCCTGGGCATCTATTCCTATGACCCTTGCCCCCACAAGTCCTGCTTCTACAAGTATTCCTGCAGTGCCGCAGAACGGGTCAAGGAGAAGCTCTCCCGGTTTTATCCCGGAAAGGTTTGTAAGGGCGCGGGCAACTCTTGGCATAAGTACTCCAGGGTGGAAAAAAGGCTTGTTCTGGGGAGTCCTGGTTTCATATGCGCTCCTGTCAACCGATGACAGAAGAGTCCCAAGTATAGCTTTTTCACTCAGGATGAGCCGGAATTCCACATCAGGGCTCTGCAGGTTTGCCCTGAACCCTTTCCTGTAGATGCATCCTCCAATTTTCTGCTCAAGGGACTCACACGGAAAGTCAACGTGGTGTTTGATCCTCTTTGCCCTGACAACAAAGCTCTTTCCTTCCCTGATATATCCTCCAGGTTCAAAGGCTTCCGCAAGTTTCATGACCGCATCAGGGTTGTTTTCGGTAATCCCTACAACTTTCAGTATATGGTGGGTCATTGCCAGCCTTTCAGTTACATGACCTGCGAGGGCTCTTTCAACATCCTCTTCTCTGCCTGCGATATCCACTACAAGGCACTGGTCGATTCTTGCATGGAGCCGGAAATCAAGCCTCTCAATTTTGAGGCAGGCAAGGACTTCGGCAGCTGGCAATTCTTCGTGCTCTCCAGAGAGTTCAAAAGCGTATAACATTGATGATCAGAAATAAGTTGATAATATAGTTCAAAATGATCTTCAGGCAGCTCAAAATGGCCTGAAGCGATTCAAAATAATTTCTTGTGGGTGAGGGGGCAAAATCTAAAATATCATATATTTAAAAGTGTTTTAAGCCTGTGTTTTAATTTAATTCTGTTTTTTTTCGTGTTTTAAACATATTGGCTACTTGAGAGCCCTGTGCCGAATGTTGAGGTCAAAAACAGGTTACATGTAAGAAAAAAGTTGTCTGAATGGGAGGCAGCCTGTAAGAGATCTATTTATGATATTTCCACTTGTAAAATCAAATTTGAGAGGTCTGCCTGTGAAGCAGTATCCTTCAAAACATTTTTTCCAGGGCTTCCCTGCCAGTCATTCCTATCTCAATTCCAAGCTCTTCGGCAAACTTTGTTACCTCGACAACAGTGGCTTTGAGCATATCTTCGAAACTCTGTACACCTTTTACTTTTGCTGCCGTATCCCCGAGCGTCTCAGCGGCACTGACATTAAGGTAGCCGCACATCAGAAAACCCTTCTCTGCCCTTATAACCAGCAGAGGATACTTCTGCATCTCAAACCGAAGGCCAAGTGCGCATCCGTTTTCAAGTGGAATCTGTTTAATGAGCATGTTTTTTTGAATAAGCTTCAAGCCTGATTAACTTTTGGGCTTCAGGCCCCTTTCAGGTTCTGTTCAGGCTCTTTTTAGGCTCTTTTCAGGTTCTGTTCAGGCTCTTTTCAGGCTCTGTTCAGGTTCTGTTCAGGCTCTTTTTAGGCTCTTTTCAGGCTCTTTTCAGGCTCTGTTCAGGTTCTGTTCAGGCTCTTTTCAGGCCCCGTTCAGGTTCCGGTTAATTTTAGTGAGGAGATTTTTGAAAACCCCGGATTGTTGATTGACTTCAGCCTTTTCTCCAGCAGCTGGGGCCTCGTTTTCCCCTGCTCCGCTTTCGTTCACACTTTTATTTTCTGCACTCTTATCCCTCTTTAATTCCATAGCCAGCAGTTCGGCTTTAAGGCTTTCATTTTCCGAAAGCCATAGTGTAATGTTTTTTTCAGAGCCGAAGTTCCCTCTAAGTAATGTACGGTTATTTTCAAACACAAGGCTTTTGTTGTCAAGACCTTCCGTTAATTCTACGTCGAGGCCCTGTGGGAGAGTAATTGTAACACTTGAATTCGGAGTGCCCATCAGCCATATGTCTGTTCCGGGACTTACTTTTTCTTTGAAACTGTAGGTTACGCTGGCGCGGTTTGTAATTGACGAGCTTTTTCCAGTTCTTCCGAGGGTGTTTTTCGAAATCCAGAACTCAACGTCCTTTAATTCAACAGGGTCTGAAGTCGCGTTGAGCTTTACATCAGTTTCCTCTTCTATGGATTTCTCCATTTTGTCCCCTAAAAGAACTTCCATTTTCAGGATTTCCCAGGCATTAACAAAACCGTCATTGTTACCTGTATTTCTATCGATAAGATTCCTGAAAAAAATAGCTTCTGTATCTGTAATTTTCTCGTCGTAATTCCATGTCATCCCATCTCTTTCCACTGTAATATTGTTGCCAGGAATAAAGGCAGCAGAGCAGGGATCTGCAAGAAGGGCAGGAATGAGGAAAGTTGCCAGTAAAAGACTGGCTGAGAGGAGGGAATACAGTTTCAAGGTTTTCAACTCTTTTTTGTTCGTCTTTCATCCGATTCGTTTTTCTGTTTTTTTGTTCCGGGCCTTATTTTGTTGTGACTTCACATCCGTCCCGGGTTATTATTAGCGTATGTTCTGCCTGGGACACAAGCCCTCCGGCACTTTCAATAAGTACGGGATAAGAGTGGACAATTCTGGCTTTTTCAAGCTGGATTAATGAAAATTCAAGTTTGTCCGAATTGAGCCAGCGCTTTGCAAAGGGAAGTCCCCTGTACTCTTCTGCCTGTTTCAGGATGTTTCTGATTGCTGGCAGACGTACAGGCTTTTTCTGTATAACGCTGTATATCTCTGCCCAGCTGCCGTCGTGTACAAGGCCCGTTCCGTTAGTTGCGAAGGGTTCGATTGCAAGCACATCTCCTTCCTTCAGGATAATTCCCCCTTCTACATGTTTGTTGGGCACTGCGGGGTTGTCGTGGGCCTCATACTGAGAAAGCCCGTGGCCTGTGAGGTTCATAATAGGAGTTAAGCCGTAGTTGCGAATACTCTCCTCTATTGCAGCTCCTACCTCTCCTGTGCTGACTCCCGGCTTAATGAGGTCAATGGCTGCTGCAAGAGCTTCTTCAGAGGCTTTTACAAGGTCAGAATTGCCTG
>JBFHIK010000089.1:0-8792 GCA_041596555.1 Methanosarcina sp. | reverse complement strand
CCGTTTTTTAATTCCGTTTTTTAATTCCGTTTTTTAATTCCGTTTTTTAATTCCGTTTTTTAATTCCGTTTTTTAATTCCGTTTTTTAATTCCGTTTTTAAATTACTAATTCACTCCAGATATTCGGGTCTTGCAGTTATGATCCTTAAGTCGTATAAAGTAAACTTGATTTAACTATTAGGCTTCTTGAATTTTACCATATATAAAATTATGTCTTAATAAAACTAACGAAATATAATTTTATAGTTTGTATTATTTAGTTCTGCCAAAAAGCTCTTTAAATATATAATATACTGAAGAATGATAGAATATATATCTGAGCTTATACGAGTCCTATACATTATAATTAATCACGGAAAAAATTAATTTTTGAGCTTCAATTTATTTTTGAATTTTTAGTGAACATTCAAACCTGTTCACTAAATGCACTTAGAATAGAGGTACCGGCGGGTTCAAAAAAGCCTTTAAAAATTAAACTGCATGGTTTCAACCCTTCAAAACACGCCTGCCCTCAAGCATATCCATCCCGACCGCTACAAGTCCATATACCAGACTCAGTACAAGAATAATAGTGGCTCCCGATGGCACATCCAGAGCATAGGAAAGGCCTATTCCGGTAACACTGATCACGGTTCCGAAGGCAATGGAGATAAGCATCATACGCTTCAGGTTATTGGTGAATTTACGGCTCAGGGTGGCAGGAATGGTCAGAAGGGCTATCACAAGGATAATTCCCACGACTTTGATAAGGACAACAATTGTAAGGGCAATAATACAGAGCAGGAAAAGGTAGAGCTTTTCGGTAGGGACGCCCTGTACAGTTGTGAACTCTTCGTCAAAGCATAAAGAGAGAAATTCCTTATAGAACAGATAGACCGCACACACTATGACAATATCGATGACCAGCATCAGGTACAGGTCAAAACGGGGAACCGTAAGGATATTTCCAAAGAGGTAGGTCATCAGGTCAGGAGCATATCCGGGAGTAAGATAGACAAAAATAACTCCCAGAGCCATTCCAAGAGACCAGAGAATGCCTATTGCACTGTCTTCCGGAATTTTAGATTTCTTGCTTACGATACCCATGACAAGAGCGGAGAGCAGGCTGAAAGGAAGAACTCCGAACATGGGGTTGATATCTAAATAATAACCAAGCCCGACACCTCCGAAAGAAGCATGGGCAATCCCGCCACTGATAAAGACTATCTTTTTGACAACAACAAAGGCACCTATGATTCCGCAGGCAACGCTAGCAAGGATTGCGGCTATAAGGGCGTTCTGGATAAAAGTATATTGCAGAAGCTCAAACATTTTTTAATTCTCCTTAAGAGACTGTTTTTCGAACCTAACCCCTTGACTTCAGGAACTCTCTTTGTGCCTCTCCAGCACTCTGTGGGGCACTCCATGGGCAATCAGTTCGACAGGGCACTGGTAGGTGGCTTCCAGGTCCTCAACCGGGATTTCTCTCGAGTTATGGTAATGAAGCGTGCGGTTCAGGCAGGCTATCCTATCTACATAGACAGAAACTGCACTGAGGTCATGTGTGACCATAATAACTGCCATTTCATGCTTGAGCCTGTCCAGGAGCCTATAGAGTTCATCCTGCATGTGAGGATCAAGCCCGGAGTTGGGTTCGTCCAGCAGCAGGAGTTTAGGGTTCGTTGCAAGAGCCCTAGCAATAAAAACCCTCTGTCGCTGCCCGCCCGAGAGCTGGCCTATCTGCCGGTCCTTAAGGTCAAACATCTCCACTGTTCTCAGAGCCTCTTCAGCAGCCTTTTTATCTTCTTCACTGTACTTTTTCAAAAAACCCGTATGGCTCATCCTGCCTGTCAGGACAACTTCCCAGACACTGATAGGAAAATCAAAGTCAAAACCTTTCTACTGAGTGACATACCCTACAAGCTCTCTGCTTTTTTCCGGAGGCTTCCCAAAGAGTTTAACGCTGCCTTTATAGGGTTTCAAGAGCCCGAGTAACACTTTGAGAAATGTGGTCTTTCCTCCACCGTTAGGTCCTATAATCCCGAGCAACCCATTGGGCTCTTTTAGTTTCAGATTTACTGCCTCAAGGATTGTCTGGTTTCCATAGCGTACCCAGACATCCTCTAGCTCTATAACATTCTCCATTGCCCTTCCTTCAGAATATCGTTTTTATCTTACGCCGAATTATGTTCTTTTTATATTTAGATATAGAACCTGAATACTGATTTTACACAAGTACTGATTTTACACAAGGTTTCTGGCAAAGACATCGGATACGTTGTCCATGTTTGCAATGTAATCCTTTGCGAGCGGATCAACAGCCACGACTTCCCCACCGATTTCTTCAGCTAAAACATCTGCACTTCTCGTGCTGAACTGAGTCTGGACAAAGATAACTTTGACTTTCTTTTCCTTTGCAATATCCACAAGCTTCGCAAGATCCTGCGCACTCGGCTCTTTTCCTTCAATCTCAACAGGAATCATAGTAAGCCCGTACTCCGCAGCAAAATATCCCCAGGAGGGATGATAAACCATGAAATTTCTTTCCTCACGTCCTTCCAGCTTTGCTCGAATTCTCGCATCCAGAGCGTCCAGCTCTTCAAGGTAAGCATCTCTATTCTGAGCATAGTAAGCTTCGTTTTCAGGGTCGAGTTCCACAAGTCCTTCATAAATATCTTCGACCATCATCTTTGAGTTTGCAGGAGATGTCCATATATGGGGATCCAGTCCTTCATGGTCCTCATCGCTTTCTTCTTCGTTCTCGGCTCCAGACTTTTCATCATGTTTCGCAAGCTCTCTCAATTCGAGCCCACTGGAACAATTTACAATAAGAGTGCCACTATTCATGGTCTTGAATCTGTCAATCCAGACTTCCTCAAAAGGCATACCAACCCCGACTGTTACGAACATACTGGCTTTACTAATTTCCTGGACTTCCTTCGGAGAAAGTTCATATGTATGAGGATCTGCTCCGGGAGGGATTATAACAACGGTTTTTATTTTGTCTCCACCGACTTTTTCTACGAATTCAGCCTGGGGAACAACACTTACGGCAACTATTATAGGCTCGTCTATTCCTGATATTCCAGTTTCCTGTTCTGTAGTCTCATTATCCCTTGAGTCGCCGGAATCTGTACAACCGCTGACAAAAAGGCTCAAACCAACAATCAAAAGTGCTAATATAGTTATGATTTTTAATTTCATAATTGAGCTCCTGTTTTTTCACTTTCATTTTTGCTTCATAACTTCAATAAGCTTCATATCCAGAAGGGAATGAAATAAGGCTGATATAAGTAAGATAAATTTAGCATATAAGTAAGATAAATTTGGCATATACCCAAAAATTTGAATAATACACTAGATTTTTTGGGGTAATCCCAAATTCGTTTCAAAACCGGATCAAAGACCCGGATCAAAGGTTTGGATCAAAGGATTTATTCAACTCTTCATTCATGCTGGAAATTAATGATAATGCCCCTCATGAATGCATTTCTCGTGGCTTATTTCTCCACATACGCCGACCATCGGATGGCCCATCGAGTTGCAGATTTTATTTACCGCATCCCTGGAAACAAACGCTTCAAAGCGAGAAACCTCAGCACATGCTTCCTCTGTTGAAAGGCCGTAGTGAGTGAAAAGAAGGCTCAAAATCCTGTGTCTCCGGACAAGAAATTCTGCATATTCCATTCCCATTTCTGTCAGATCCACCCCCCTGTATGGAACATGGTTCAGGTAGCCAGCAGTTGCAAGTTCAGTTAAGGTCTTGCTTATTGTTGAAGGGTCGACCTGCAGGCAGGAGGAAATTTCAGTAGTTTTTACAGTGCCTCTTTTTTCAAAAATAAACTTAAGGTAATCTGCCTTTCTCGGAGAGAGTTCAAGGCCCGTAAATTCAGGATAATTCTGCTCAGCCATATAGAAAGATATAAAAAACTGGTATTTATTGTTTGTTATATACCAAATTACAAAGTTAAATTTGGATTATATCAAAATAATAGATAACCGGAATGTGGATCCGGCAAAAAATAAAAAGCATAAAAATCTGAAAAATTAGGTTCCAGTATAAAATATATGAAACTAGCGAAAAAAGAAGAATATATATGAAACTAGCGAAAAAAGAAGAGTGAAAAATTCAATAGAAGAAAACATACACTCCGGCTACCATCAAGAAGCTTACCACACCCATCAAAACGCCCCCAAGAGTATTTGCCCTGAAAACCTCGGAAGGTTCAAGTTCTGCCAGCTCTCCAAAAATCCAGAAGAATGGATCATTGACATGCGAAATCATGAAGGTGCCTGAAGCCATTGCAAGGATCAGTATCTCCGCAGGAAGCCCAAGTTCCGGAACCAGAGGAAGCAAAAGAGATGGTGCAACAAGCATTGTTACAACCCTTGACCCCTGCACGGTTTGAAGGGCTGCTGCAACAAGAAAAGGCACAAGGATATGAGGAAGATTAATCTGCAGGAAAAACCTGCCAAGGGCTTCTCCTGCTCCTGTCATGGCAAGAGTTGCACCAAGAGCTCCACCCCCACACAGGTCGAGAAGGACAACACCACTTCGCTTTACACCTTTTTCAACCAGGGTCCTTACCATTTCAAACCCCAGCGCTCTACCGGAAAAAATGGAGAGAAGAACCCCTATAAGAAGTGCAACATTTGGGTTTCCCAGAAAAGCAAACAAAGGGTGGGGATGCTCAAAGCCAGCCTGGAAAAGGATCAGAAGCAAAGGAAGAAAGATTGGTGCATAAGCTTCAAGCCTGCCTGGCTTTCCAGGGTCTCTTCCCTGCACTCCATCTTTTCTTTGTACTCCATCTTTTCTTTGTACTTCGATATCTTTTTCCTGTATTCCTCCTGCTTCCTCCTTTTGTGGAGTTTCTGTAATTTCTGTAATGTCTGTAAATCCTGGGTGAGCTTGCTCCGGATTATCGTATACAGAAGCTCTGGCAGTTTCAGACTTCCCCAATCTTCTGGCGTAGAGATAACCTGCAGTAGAAGTAGGAACAGCAATAAAAAATCCCAGAATAATGAGTGTGTCCGTATTTGCTGAAAGTTCTTCTGCTGCGGAAATGATTACAGGGGAAGGATACACCAGATTAAATGAGGCAACAGCTCCGAGTGCAAGTGCAGTTGCAGTGGAAATAGGGGGGTAATTGAGCTTGGCAGCCAACTCTTTTGCTATTGGAATAAAGATGACATAGGCAAGGATATAGCACATCATTGGCACGGAAAAAAGAAAACCAAGAAGGTTCAGGGCAAGCAGAGGATTTCTAGAAAAACGCATAATGTCAGAAGCTATTAAAGACATTCCACCAGTCTTCTGAAGCAGAAGTCCGATGATACTACCACTGGTGATAATGATAGCAAAACGGGAAAAAACACTGCCAAGTCCCCCAGTTACCGCTTCGACTGCCCCCATTGGTTCCCCTGCAAGCACTCCTGTGAAAAGAGATACAAGGACAAGGCTAAGGAAAGGATGAAGCCTGAATTTTGCTGTAAGAAGCAGTATGGATATAAGGGCGAAAAGGAAGATAAGGGCAGGGTGCATAATATCCAAACTCTTCTGAAGCTATAAACAATGAATTCTAACAATAAATTATTGATAATAGAAAATTTTCATCAGTCAGATCTGAATTATGACATTTAAATATTCTCCTCAGGAAACTGCTCAGAAGAAGGAGATGAAGAGGATGAAGAGGATGAAGAGGATGAAGAGGATGAAGAGGATGAAGAGGATGAAGAGTATGAAGAGGATGAAGGAGATGAAGGAGATGAAGAGGATGAAGAGGATGAAGAGGATGAAGAAAGCTGACTGAGTTCGTCAATTTCCTCTTCTCCAAGTACCCTTGCAAGGTTCAGGAGGATAAGAAGCCTGTTCCCTTTTTTCCCGACTCCGGTCAGATATTCTGCATTAATTTTTGATTTAATCATATCTGGAGTCTGTTCAACCGAAGAAATAGGCAGTTTCAGCACCCCACTTACGGAGTTTACAAGCATTCCTATCATTGTATCCCTGACTTCCACTATAATAATTCTTGAAAGGCTGTCCCTTTCTTTGGAGCTGAAACCAAGGCGCCTGTTGAGATCTATTACCACGATAATTTTTCCACGCAGGTTAATTAGTCCCTTTATGCATTCCGGTGCCTGAGGAACACGGGTGATTTTTGAAACCGGGATAATCTCGGAGACTTGCATGATATCGACTCCGAATTCTTCTCCTGACAGTTCAAAAACCACTAGCTGAAGCGATTCTTCTGGAAGTGTAGAATCTTCCTTTGAATCTTCCATTTTTGCTGTTTCCTCAAACATTTCAATCCCTCAGGCCAATTTAAGGATTTTAACCAGCCATATATTTAACCAAAGATAATTTAGTCAACCGTATTTAACCAGCCGTATTTAACCAGCCGTATTTAGGCCTCTCCTTTTGAATTGCCAAGCCTGAACTTTTCAGTGGCTTTTTTCATCTTTTCCCCAAGTAAAGAGAGATCATTAGCCATGCTGGCAAGCTCAGACATTGAGGCACTCTGTTCTTCAAGAGCTGCGGCAGTTTCCTGGGTGCCTGCAGCGGACTGCTCCGATATAGAGGATATATCTTCCAGTGTGGAGGTGATTTCTTCTATGGATGCAGACTGTTCTTCTGTAGCAGCTGCAACGTCCTCTATCATATTTGTGATTTCATTGATTGTGGAGACGATCCCGGTAACCATCTCAACCTCTGCACTAACCGATACTGAGCCGTTCTTCACGTTCTTTTTACTTGCTTCTATGCTCTCTACTGTATCACTGATACTCTCCCTGATCTCATCAATCAGCCTGGAAATATTTTTGGCTGCACTTCCGGATTCTTCGGCAAGTTTACGGACTTCAGCGGCTACAACAGAGAATCCTCTGCCGTGTTCGCCTGCCCGTGCAGCTTCAATTGCGGCATTCAGTGCAAGCATATTGGTCTGGTCTGCAATTCTGGTTATCAGAGCTACGATATCATCGATCTGCTGAGACTTTGAGTCCAGTTCCTTTATAGAAACTTCAGTTTCGTCAACAGAAGAACTGATAAGATTCATCTTAAACAGGACATCTCTGGAAACATTTCCGATACTATGAACAGTATCATTAACCAGGTTTGTACTTTTAGAAACTTTCTGGGTGTTATCCGCAACTTCCTGAATATTGTGAGTCATATCCTGCATTGCATGAGTTATATCAACAATTTTTGTGCTCTGCATCTCTGCTCCGTCAGAGATTTCAGCTGCGGTTTCAGAAATTCTCCTTGATGCAGATGCCACTTCTTCAGAAGATGCAGACATTTCTTCCGAAAGTGTGGAAAGGTGCAGTGAACCTTCCTGAATTTCTTTAATCAAGCTGCGCAGGTTCTCAACCATTGCTTTAAAAGCCTCTGAAAGCTGGAAGATCTCGCTTCTCGAAGAACCTTTAATATCAACATCAAGGTCTCCTTCAGAGATCCTATCAGCAGCTTCAAGCAGTTCATAGATAGGCCTTTTGTAGATGTTCAAAATCACAAAAACAAGTAAAGCCCCAATAAGCATTGAAAGAAAAGTTACCAGAAAGATCTGATTTATGGAGTTCGAGGTCAGCGTATCCAATTTTTCTTTCTGGTCAGCACGGGCAGCTGTGGCTACTTCCCCAACCTGCGCAGCTATATCTGTCATATTTGTCTCTTCAATCGCTTTTCTTTCTTCCAGAGCCTTAAACTGCTCGAAACCTGTCTGGATATTTTCCGCACTTGTAAGTATTTCCTTTCCTGCAGCAATATTCTCCGGCCTTTGCATTCGCCCGTTTAAATCTGTAGAAAGTTCAATGATATCTTCCATCAAAGTATCGAAATTATCTACATATTCCTGATCAGGGCTCATATCATAATTTCGATACTCATTTCTGGCTTTCATTGTCAATACAATGATCTTCTGAGCGCTCTCAGCATTGGAGAATTTTTTCTCGAGAGTTTCATTTGAATAGCCAGCCTCGAACTCCTCCCTGTACTGGACCATCTGGTTTCTAGAAAGCTCATCTGCATTTGTTATTAGAATTTCACTATTTACAGTCAGATTAGCTCTTACATCTGCCTGTTCATCTTCTGCTTCAATATATCGGGTAAAAGCGTCCTCGAACTCTTTTGAAGCTGCAAAAACGAAATCCATCCGGTCGCGGTTCACAGGATCAAGATAGCTTATGTATTGTTCTTTGGATATCTCTGCCTGTGTGGGCACAAGTTTAAGATAAAAATAAACTTTTTCTTTATCCGAGGGCTCGCCGTGAATAATGTACCTCTCTTCTGCTTGCACAGCGCCCTGCATGTTATTCATGATAAAAGTCATATTCTGGATAGCACGACTCTTCTCCCCGACTTCGTTCATTCCTTGATAACTTGTATAACCCACAAAAAAGATCAAAACGAGGAGAAGGGCAAATCCTATCACCACATGCCCTATCTTTGTGCTTTTGTACATCTTTTTCACCCGTGCTTCCAGCTTCTTCGCCTTTGTGCCCTTTCCTTTGTGCCCTTTCTATTCTGCAGCCGAACTACAACCCTTAGTCAGTACCTGTTGAAAAGGACAGAAATATATAAACACCTGTAAAGGTCTTTATCCATATTTCCCAACTAGTACTCAATATAGATTATTAAGAATTCATCTTTCCTCAGCAGGAGACCCCTTCCTCGCCATTTCCGGCTTGCCGGAAATGGCAGGTGGGGGAGGAATGCGTCATCTGTACCATCTGAACTAATGTTGTACTCCTCGCACTCAGTCTCCTGCATTTTTTCTTAACATTAACACTATCTGAAATTTTGTTTCCGAATATAT
>JBFHIK010000088.1:0-8810 GCA_041596555.1 Methanosarcina sp. | reverse complement strand
TACTATCGGTAATGTTAGCAAAGATGCGGCAGAATATTACATACGAAATCAGGGTTGAAGTTGACGCTTATATCCCCTGAGCTAAAGACTCAGGGGTTTTACGCTTCTTTATATAAAAGGTTCAAATGAATCCACAGCTTAAACAACCCATAAATAAGATCAAAAACAAAAAAGTAAATAAGTAAGATGAGAACTCGAGAAAATCGAGGTAATCCAGAAAACAAAGAACCGGAGAATTAAATGAAACAACTGTGTACGTTTCTGATACTCTTTGCACTGGCCCTGTTCTTTTTGGCTCCAAATCCTGCAGCAGCCCTGCTTGCCCCTGAATCTACCGAAATCCATTACCAGATAAACCATTCTAACAGAATAGTTATCGGGACTGTGAGCGATATCCAGCTTCACTACGACTATACTATCTTCACAATCACAGTCGAAGAATGGCTTTATAACCCAATGCCCACCGAAACCATAAAGGTAAGAACCGAGACCGGCAGAAATGTCTGGACTGAAGACCAGGCAGAGTTCACCCTGAACGAATCCGTGCTCCTCATGCTCAGGGATGAAGAACCCGATAAGCAGCTTTTCAGCGTGTCTGCAGGCTTTCCCGGAAAACACCCTGTATCAGACAGGGATGCGGTAATTGAGGAACTGAAAGTTCAGGAAAAATGGCAGGACGAAAAACAGACTGAAAACGAGACAAATAAGACCGGAACAACAGGTGAACAGCCAGTAGATTCAAACTCACCCTCAGATCCGGAAAGCATTCCTTTTACAGGGATTCTGTGGGTATTTGTGGCAGTTATCGGAGCATTTGTGTGCACAGGGAAGAAAAAGTAATATTATCCGGTAGTCATCCATTTAATTCAGATTATTCATAACACACTCGGAAGTGCCGGAATAAAGAAAAAACGAATAATACGGGAAATATACCATCCTGTCTGAAAAATAGTTCCATTGGACTTGAAAACTGATTTTCAAGAAGAATAAAGATACATAGTCATCAATTCAAAAAAAAGACGAATTCTCATAAATTGTCCTTTACACCTTGAAGAGATGACTATGGATTCTGTTTCCTTAAGGTTCAGTAGTTATTTCAGGCTCAATAGTTATTATTATCATTTACAGCCACAGCCGCGACCATGACCATACCCACTAAATATCTTGTAATAAATCTTCATATAACAAATTTTATAGTTGAAGGTAAATAAAGTAAAGCATCCGCACATTATATTTTCCTCCATGATTTTAGTGTATTCTTATTGAATTTGCTTTTACACATTGAAGAATATGAACCCTTTAAGATTAGGCGCATCTTCTTCTAATGGTATGTACTTTTCAGGCATTAGGTGCATTTCCTTCTAATGGTGTGTACATTTCAGGTTAAACCCTTTATCAACCCCCAAAATATTATACTCCCGACAATTAGTTTTTGAAACGTTTCTTGATACTTATTTCACTTTGAGAGGAGCAGATGTTATTTAATTGCCAGAAAGTATAAAATAAATAATAATACGAAATTATATAAAATTGCTAGAATAAATAATTCTAATCATTTAATAGTCTTTGAAAATCCTGACAAATATCCGGCTGAAATTAGATGTTTACTTTTTTTCTTAACTTATAAGTTGTAATTCTTAAAAGCTCAAAATAATGCAGGATATTTAGTATTTAATCCAACTATTTAAAAAATAAAATGAGATTTAATCCGAAAAAATGGAAGAATATAGACTTAAATTGACTATAGGTTGATAAAATATAAATTTTTGACAAAATAAGACTTATAGCTGAATATTATTGAAAAATAAGTAGTTTTAAAGAAAATAGCAAAAGCTCAGATGTAATCCCAATCTCAGAATGTTAATAGCTGCATTATGATCTCTATCAAGAGGAAGACCGCAATAAGGACAAGGAAATTCTCTCTGACAGGTCTTTTTTATAGCCATACGAAATGATAATTTGTGTTAGATAACAGCCTCTTGAACTCATGCAGTGTTTTTTCCTGTCATGGTAGCGTATACATATGTTATCCATATGTTAGAAACATTTTTAAAAAAGTTAAAGGGCTGTATCCCACCACTAAAGTAACAGGGATTCACCCTTAATTGCTCTTAATAAGTCTCGAATCAGGACTTAAGTATTTGAAGCACAAAACCAATAGCAGTAAACTTGTAACTTGTTAAAATTTGAGTTTTAACTATGAAGTTTATCGCACTTGATTTTTATCGCACTTGATTTTACTCATAAATGCTTGAGTCCTAATTATATAAAATCTATATAGACATTATTAGACTTATCAACGATACGAGTTAGCAACCGCAACGATACGAGTTAGTGAAATAACATATCAATTTGTAACAGTAGTTTCCATAGCCGTAGCTGTTACTGTAGCCACACCCGCTGCCGTAACCACTGCCGTAGCCACACCCGTTGTCGTAGCCTCCATAATCGCCGCAGTCATATTGGTTCCCATAGCCTCCATGTCCGCCATGGCCCCCGGAACACTTACTGCAAGCGCTTGCCGATGCAGCTGTTAGTGATACTACAAATAAGACTGCAATCGAAATAGCCATTATCTTTTTTATTTTACCCATTTCTATACACTCCAAATTTTTATTTAATTTGATACAACCTGAAAATTGTTTTCAATATCTTCAGTCGGCAGATAAATGAAGTACTTACCAATAAATCCAGATTCGGTTCTAAAAAACCAGACTATGGATAAAGCCTCTCTCATTTTATGTGCTACTGAATTTGATTTCACATTGTATCCACAAGGTATTAGTATTCATTAAGTATAATATAAAAGGAAATATAGTTAAGAAATTGATATTAGATCGTGCCCGCGAGTTTTGATTGAGTTATTGATTAAATCTGGAAAAACTGGAAGAAAAACGGAAAATAAAGGTTCAAAGTATCCTCTTCAAATTTAGGGATAGAAATGTAAATTCCACGAATTTGAGTGAAATTTAATTAATTTTATGAGTGGGGGAATCACACCCATATGACCTATTCAGGTTACAAACTTCATGAATGTAACGTTTAAGTGTCGCCTTGCTGGAAAATTTACCGCTTATTTTAAAGAGAATGTGTTTCAAGCTACGGTAACTACCCAGATTACCCAGATAATCACATCGGGAGCCCTGAAAAATAATCTGTAGCTGCCAAATCATAAAAAAGTAAGGATCAATAGCCATCAATTCAAGATAAACGAATTTAGAGAATGTCTCCATTATATCTCGAAAAGATGGCTACGGAAACAATTTTTTATCAGTTTAAATGGTTATTATCAATCTGCTTAAAGAGTTATCAGAAGCAGAACTTGATTTTGAAAATTGTTTCCTGATAAAAGCATATTATGTTCTTGAAATAAAAGTTAAAGTATCCCATTATATGTTCCTCCAGATGTTAATGTGTTATTCTTTACTTATTTTAGATATTTTTTTGTATATTCGGTGCATTATTTGAAAAGAATGGAGATTTTTGAAATTTGATTAACTTTCTAATGGTGTATACAACTTCAGTCAAACTCTCTATCAACCCCCAACATCAAGATTATACTCATAGCAATTATTTTTAGAAACTAGTCTGGCGGTTAATTCCTATTTGAAGGCTAACAGACTGAATTTTAATTGCCTAAGAGTATAAATAAAAATATATTCATAAAATATATAAAATCAACAGAATTAACAATACTTACCATTAAATAGTGCTTGAAAAACTGGAAGAATCCCGTGGGAATAAAGGGGCCAACTTATAAATTTAAATTATAGGTTATAAATTTGTAAGTGTACCGGTAGAATAAAGCTTTTATCCCTCTTTTCTGTAAATAAGGGCAAAGTAAAACAGTTCAGGAAAAATGAAGGGCAAAAGGCATAATAAAAATTGATATAAAGCTTTAAAACCTGTGAATATGACTAAAAAAACGAATAACATTTTCTATATCTAAACTATATAAATTACATATTTTTCTTTAGAAGTATGCTTGTTTTATGCTTGTTTTCCAGGAAAAATTTTTAAACTATTATATTAGACGAAATATTTTAATCAGTCAATTCCCTGCACTCTGACCATTCACGAAAAAGTATTATGACATTTCCAATGTAGTCAATTAAGACTCAGGCTGGTCAACCGGGGAACTATTACATGCCTGCCAATTTAGTGACGGGTAGTTGACATGTCCGTTCAGCCCTCAAATCCCTAACATTTCAATTAATTTTTTCGCCCAATTTAACTTCTTTTTCTTAATCGGATTCACTAAGGGGTCTTCAAAGTCAAATCCAGCCAGCCTGATACTTTTAGCCCCGAATTCCCGGGATACAAAAACGCATCGGTCTCCATCACTGAACCCGCCGAAATTGTATATTTGATCAAAAGGCCGGGCCTGGGTAGTTGCAATAAAGCGCCTTAATCGAGGCACATATTTTTCCAGCTTATCCATGTTGTCCCCGTGGGCATGGACGAGGACTATTGAGCCCCTGGAACAGGCCAGGATCTCTTTTTCTATGTCAGCTTCGGAATTGCCGTCAAGGTCGGTACAGATGACTTCAGGCACGCGGCCCATATCCATAAGGACGGCAGCGGCTCCATCGGCTGCAATAATCACAAAAGCAGAAAGGTCGATATTCAAAAGCTCGTTTCTGAGCCCGGGAGCATTTCCGCAGACCAGAACAGGTTTTCCTGAGACCGTATCTTTGAGTTCGGAAAGGCTCGCAGTATTTTTCTCAGAAAGCATGTGGGAAAGGAGGCGAGCTGCCTCTTCATCACCTGTGCGGTCGAATCCGAAGTCTTCAAGAATTCGTTCGTAGATAGGCTCCCAGGCAGTAAAATTCATATAAATCACTCCTTTCCTGTTTTTCGTTTATGAACTTAGATTTTCTTATCGAGTTTCGTTCTTAAACATAATTGCAGAGTTATTTCTTCGCAATTCCCATCTTCATGGCAATGCCTTCGACATCCCAGTCCTTTACAAGGGCTCCGGAAACCTCGATATCTCTGCCTATGTTAAAGACATCGGCTCTAACCTCTTCTGCAATAAGGTCCTTCAGGGTTTCAACAAGCGTTAAGACCCTTTCGTCTCCGATCCAGACAGAGGCGCGGATGTTTTCATCCACAATAAGGTCGAGTTCCTTCCGCATGTCCTGCAGCCTGCGGATGACTTCCCTTGAGTATCCTTCAGCTTCGAGTTCAGGAGTAAGGTTCGCGTCCACATAAACAAGGCCTGCGTCGGACTCTGCACTGGCTGTGCCTTCGGGAAGAGTTTCTTTGAAATTTGCCATGCCCGGGGTGACCACAACAGTAGTCCCATCTGCCAGGGAGAGCTCGAATTCCCCGGTTTCGGCAAAGGCTTTCTTTAAAGCAAAACCCTCGACTTTCTGCAGGGCAGGGATAACTTTTCCGGCATCTTTCTTGAAGACAGGCCCGATCTTGCCCGGGTCAGGGATAACCTCAAGCCCGAGTTCGTCCCAGCTCTGGCCAACCCCGGTAAGCACAATGGCTTTGGAATTGGTCTGGTCCATAAGTACGGAACGCAGCCTGTCAACAGCCTTTGCTGCGGCCTCGCTTTCAGGGGAGACAACAATTCTGGAAATGGGCCACCTGAGTTTTCTTCCTGCCTTCTGGCGAGCGTTTGAGGCAGCTTCCACGATGGAACGAGCGGTACTCATGGCTGCTTCAAGCTCAGGGTCAAGATAGGTCTCGTTAACCTTCGGCCAGTCGCACATGTGTACGGATTCGTTAGCTTCCGGGTCCACGTTCCGGATCAGGTTCTGGTACATCTCCTCAGCCAGGTAGGGCATGAAGGGGGAGATCAGTTTTGTGATGGTTACATAGACCTCGTAAAGCACACAATAAGCTGCAAGCTTGTCCGGATCATCAGCTTCGGTCCAGGTCCTCGGGCGGATAAGCTGGATATACCAGCGCGAGAGGTCTTCGAGGGCAAACTCCAGGATCTCACGGACTGCTTTATGCAGCAGGTACCCGCTCATGGCTTCATCTACAGCTTTTACCACGGACTGGGCTCTTGAGAGAATCCACCTGTCTTCTTCCCGCAGGGACTCTTTAACAGAGTCCAGGCTGACCTTCATCGGGTCAAATTTGTCAAGCGCCATATACGGAAGCGGGAACCTGAAAACATTCCAGAGGATGTTAATTGAGCGGTGGATAGTTTCTATCTCTTCTAAGTTGAACTTCAGGTCATCCCAGGGCGCACTTGAGGAAAGCACGTAGGCACGAAGGGTATCTGCCCCGAATCTGTCGATGATATCCAGCGGGGAAATTACATTTCCAAGGCTCTTTGACATCTTCTTTCCGCCGGCATCAAGAGTAAAGCCGTGCATAAGCACACTCTTATAAGGCGCCCTTCCAAAGCCAACCATGCTTGCTCCGAGCTGGGAATAGAACCAGCCGCGGGTCTGGTCATGCCCTTCGGTTATGAAGTCGGCAGGCCACCATTCGTCAAACTGGTCCTGCGTCTGCGGATATTTCAGGGTTGCCCAGGAAGCAACAGCAGAGTCAAACCAGACATCAAAAACGTCTTCAACACGCTTTTTCTCCCCTCCGCACTCGCACGGAATGAGGACTTTGTCCACATAGGGGCGGTGCAGTTCTATATCGTTTTCTATTCCAGCCTTTTCCAGCAGTTCGGCCTTTGTCCCTATTACCTCAAGCTTTCCGCACTTCCGGCACTTCCAGACAGGGATAGGAATTCCCCAGTAACGCTGCCTGGAGATGCACCAGTCTCTGGCACCTTCTACCCAGGTCCTGAAACGGGCTGAACCTGCCCAGTCAGGGTACCAGTCAACAGCATCGATTTCCTCGAGCATTTTTTCTTTGAGATCGGTAATTTTGAGGAACCACTGTTCGGTTGCAAGGTAGATGATAGGAGTCTTACAGCGCCAGCAGTGCCCGTAACGGTGAGTCACGGTCCCCTCGGCAAGGAGCCTGTCGCGCTCCAGGAGGTCCTCGATGACAACAGCGTTTGCGTCCCTTATGTTCATGCCTGCATACTTGCCGGCTTCCCCGGTGTAGGAACCGCTCGGACCTACAGGACAGAAAATCGGCAGGCTGTTTTTGACTCCTACATTAAAGTCGTCCATCCCGTGCCCAGGGGCAATGTGCACACAGCCGGTGTTTTCTGCGGTTACATATTCGGCTTCGTAGACATTGTGCTTGAATTCAGCCTGGCGCGGGATAAGGTCTGCAAGGGGACTCTCGTATTCCAGGCCTGCGACATCTTCCCCGAGCATGGTCTCAAGGATTTCGTAGTTCGTGTACCTGCCCTTCCGGAGCACGTTCTCAATGAGGGTTGTGGCTGCGATCAGGATTTCTTCCTTTCCGTCCTGGCGGACGGCCCTGAACTTCGCATATTCGAAGGACGGGTGGACCGCAACGGCGATGTTCGAGGGGATGGTCCAGGGAGTTGTAGTCCAGATTACTATGAAGGTGTTTTCCTCTCCCTTGAACTTGAATTTGACATAGATGGACGGATCGGTCCTGTCCGCGTACTCGACTTCGGAGTCGGCAATCGCGGTTTCACAGCGGGGACACCAGTTGACTACACGCTTGCCCACGTCAAGGAGGTCCTTTTCATTAGCCTGCTTGAGGGTCCACCAGGCAGCCTCGATGTAGTCATCTTTTAGGGTCATATAGGGTTCTTCCCACTGCATCCAGACCCCAAGCTTCTGGAACTGCTCGGTCATTGCCTGTTTCTGCGTGAGGGCAAATTCCTTGCATTTCTCAATGAAATTCTCTACTCCGAAGCTCTCAATATCCTTCTTGGACTTGAAACCAAGCAAACCTTCGACCCTGACCTCGATAGGCAGACCGTGCATATCCCAGCCAGGACGCTCAAGGATGTTGCGGTTATTCATGGAGTAATAGCGGAGAATAGAATCTTTAATAATCTTATTCCAGGCAGTCCCCAGGTGGATATGTCCTGTAGTGTACGGGGGGCCGTCAACAAAAAAAAGCCTTTTTCCGGTCTTGCGGTGCTCCCGGGTTTTCCGGTAGGCATCGTTGTCTTCCCAGAACTGCGTTACTTTTGTTTCTATTTTTTCTGCATTGTATTTGGCAGTGATTTCTTTTATCATATGGGGGTCTCCCTAATGAAAGATTAACTGAAATAAATGTCGCCTATGCAGGCTCTATCCTGCGGCTGACCGACAACTCTTGATAAACTAATAACCAGTAAATGGTGACAATACTAATACTGATTTTAATATTTACAAACTGCTACTGAAACTGATTGATAACCAGTAAACTCTAACCAGTAAACTCTAACCAGTAAACTCTAACCAGTAAACTCTAACCAGTAAACTCTAACCAGTAAACTCTAACCAGTAAACTCTGATTTCAGGGCAAATTTCAGGGTAAATTACTGGTCAGCATACTATAAAAACCTCTGACCGATAAATACCGAATCTGCAGCAAAGTATATTTACTGTCCTTTTCCGACCGCTTATATACTGTACTTAAGACAAATATCTGACGTACAAAATCCTTATCCTGAAAAGCGAATCTGCACCTTTCCGACAGATAAAAGGATATACTGCACGCCAATCAGTTTATTCAGTATAACTGTACTTAATATAAGCTTTATCGTAACAGAAGAAAACCCAGATTCAACAACAGAAAACGAAAAGAAAGTTGGCTTCCCCCATCCCTGCAAAGCAGGGTAGACAACATCCAAAATTGGGTTAATAGACTGCAAAAACTGTGTCCTTGGACTCATATTTCATATGAAAATGTTAAGTTTGACACTCAGCTAATGCAAAATCCTGAAATTTCAGGGATTGAATATCAGCAAGGAG
>JBFHIK010000087.1:0-8849 GCA_041596555.1 Methanosarcina sp. | reverse complement strand
CTGGAACTGGTAAAATACGCGACAAGAGTTGTGTACATAAGAGACGGTGAAATCGAAAAAATTGAAAAACGAATGAAAAACGAAAAGGAGGAATAAAAATGAAAAAGTTTTCTTTGCTAACAATTTTGCTGCTGTTTTCAGTATTCATATGCATGGGGGCTGGAACAGCTCTTGGGTCTACAGGGGATATAGATTCCTCATATTTGCAGGTGAACCTGACAAACCAGAACCCTGATGCTGCCCGTCCGGGAGAACCTGTAGAGCTTACTTTAAGTGTGCAAAATTTAGGAAATAAGGATCTAAAAGACATAATTGTTACAGTTGAACCTGAGTACCCCTTTACCGGGATTTCTGGAGAATCACTTAAAAAGACGGTTTCCTATCTGAACGCACGGCAGGATGACAACGATGGAGCTGTCCTTAAATTCAAGCTAATGACAGATTCCAATTCTTCCGAAGGCACATACGATATAGACATTACCACCACTTCTAAAAGCGGGTCCGGGTCCTCAGCAACTACATACACCACTACAAAAACCATCCAGCTCGAGGTCAGGGGCAAGGAATACGCTCAGATCGTGACCATAAACAAGGCGAACATTGACATCGCAAAGGAAGAAACACTCGAGTTTATCATAACAAATACCGGAACTTCTCCTCTGAAAAATATGGTCGTTTCCTGGAAAGACCCGGAAGGGGTAATTCTACCGGTATACTCGGATAACACCAGGTACATCAAGTATCTGAAAGCCGATCAATCCGTAAATGTTGCTTACTCAGTAATGGCAGATGTAAACGCAAACCCTGGACTCTACACTCTGGATGTAAACCTCAGCTTTGAAGACTATGAATCCAACGAGAAAAATATCCAGACCACAGCAGGACTTTTCGTTGGGGGAGAGACTGACTTCGATGTAGCCTTCTCGGAAAGCGATGCAGGAGAGATTTCTCTTTCAGTTGCAAACGTGGGAAACAATATGGCATATTCGGTGAAAGTATCTGTTCCAAAACAGGATGGGTACAGGGTATCAGGAAGTTCATCAACTATTGTAGGAAACCTTGAGAAAGGAGACTATACAATCGCTTCATTTAATGTTGCGAGTACACAGGCTGCAGAGGTGAGTGAGGAATCAGCATTCAGTACCGCAAAAAAGGCGCCAAAGGAGAAAATGTAACATCTGCTTCCAGGGATTCCAATCCACTAAAAATCCAGATTGAGTATACGGATGCAAAAGGAGAAAGAATAAAGGTTGATAAGGAAGTAGAACTCGAGATGACTTCCGGGAATGTGGCTGGCCAGAGAGCAACAGGCAACAATGGCGGCCTCAGTTCATACCTGCTCTACATTGTGTTAATAGTGCTTGCTGGAGGGGTATTCGTGTACCGCAAGAAAATACAGGAAAAAATACAGGCACGAAAAGAGAAACAACCCGGCAGTAAAAAGCCGGAAAACCGGGATAACTGAAAAGAGCAGCATCAATAGAGAACGGAAGGGTGCAAGATGAGAAACTCAACCTACCTGAGAATGGCCCTGAACATGCTGTTCCACAGCAAACTAAGAAGCTGGTTGACCATTATCGGGATAGTTATAGGAGTTGGGTCTGTAATTGGCATTGTCTCTTTAGGGGATGCTATGCAGGCAAGTGTGCAGAGCAGCCTATCTGATCTGGATCTGACAAAAATAACCATAAGTCCGGGCTATACCAAAGCCTCCTCAAACATGCATGGACCTCCTGGAATGAGGGAGAGGGATGCATCAACAGATTCTGAATTAACGGAGGATGATATTACGGCACTCCGGGGATTGGATAGCATACATTATATCTCCGGCGAGATTTCCGGTAGTGAAAAGGTAAAATACGCAGGACAATCCGCAACTCTCTCAATCACTGGCGTGGACCCCCAGGTGTGGAAGTACATGACAACGCTGAAAACGCAATCCGGAAGATTGCTCGAGCCAGCTGACAAATATGTAGCAGTCATCGGGAGCAGCATTGCCAGTGAAACTTATGACCATGACATTGGAGTCAATCAGGTAATAACAATAAACAACAAATCCGTGCGTGTTGTCGGAGTCCTCGAAGAAAAAGGAGAGGGGGATGACTCAAAGATTTACATGCCAATCGATGGAGCATTAAATCTGATTACAGATGCAAAAAAAGATGTTTATGATACTATCACGATAAAAGCCAGGAGTGAAGATCTGGTTGATGGGCTGATGGAAGATATCGTAGACAAACTCATGGTTTCAAGGCACATTATCCAGGAAGATGACCGGGACTTTTCCGTGACAGCCTCAAAGTCCATGGCTGAATCTGTTACCGAAATGCTGAGTTCGATGACCCTCTTCCTTGGAGCTATTGCAGCCGTGTCTCTGCTGGTAGGATCTGTGGGCATTGCTAACACTATGTTTACCTCGGTCCTGGAAAAGACAAAAGAGATAGGGACTATGAAAGCCATTGGGGCGAAAAATAGGGATATCCTTATGATTTTCCTCTTTAATTCAGCAATGGTGGGCTTTGTTGGCGGTATCCTTGGAATTATGCTGGGATGGATTGTTTCATATGGCCTCCAATCGATGATGGGAGGCGATATGGCATCAGGGGGCGGAGTAAGCATTTCTCTGATGATTGAAGGACTCACCCTTGCAATTATTATAGGAGTAATCTCAGGAGTGGTCCCTGCGTACAGAGCCTCGAAATTAAAGCCAGTAGACGCGTTGAGGTACGAATAACCGGAAAGAGAGCAACGTAAAAGAAAGGATCAACCCTTTCTTAATTTCCTGCTTCATTGGAAGAGAGCAGAGTTGGGATAAAATAAATATCTGATATTGTAAAAGAGTTCTAAAACAATCTGTTAACTGTCAGAATAAAGCTCAATTCTCCTATCTTCAAAAACAGGAATGGCCTTTCGAATTTCATCTTTTCCTTCAAGGTCAAGGTCACAGACAATCACGCACTCTTTGCTGCCTGCATCGGCTTTTACCTCACCCCAGGCATCAATAACCATCGAGTTTCCGAAGTAAGTACAGTCAGGAGCAGAACCTGTCCTGTTGCAGGCTATGTGAGGGATCTGATTTTCGATTGCTCTTGCCTTTGCAAGGGTTTTCCAGTGCTCAGAACGGGGGTTGGGAAAAGCGGCTGTTGTCACAAGCAGGTCAGCGCCAGCAAGGGAAAGTTTTCTTGCAACCTCGGGAAAGCGGAGCTCGTAGCAGATTTCAAAACCGATTTTCAGACTTTGTTTTTTAAGGGAAATGGGCTCTAGCGAACTGCCTTTTGAGAAATAACTGTTTTCGGCTTTAAAGGGATGGGTCTTCCGGTAGGTGCCTGCAAGGGTTCCGGACTCAAAACAGAAGCCAAGGTTGTAGTAGAGAGCAGAATTCTTACTTTCCGTAAGATTCTTACTTTCCGAAATCTCCTTTTCTTTCCCGGAAAAGTCCTTTTCTCCTTTCTTAAAACCTTTTTCTCCGCCAGGTCCCCCCTTATTTTTAATACCGTCTTCTCCATACTCTTCTGTGTAACCTTCTCCATCATCTTCTATACCGTCTTCTCGGTTATCCTTTTGAATAATCGAACCCAGGATAATGCAATCATTGGCTTCGGAAAAGCATGCCAGGTTCTCAAGAGTAGGGGACGGGAGGCTTTCTGCTGCATGGCTGAGGTTTTCATAGCAAAAGCCTGTGGAAAAGACCTCCGGAAAAACAATTAACTCGGCTCCTTTCTCAACGGCTTTGAGAGCCATGTAAAGGGCTTTTTCAAGGTTTTCCTGCTTCCTGCAGTGAAGCACGTCCATCTGGATACAGGCAACTTTCATAATCGGACAAACCTATCTGGCGATTTAAGCTCTGGTTGTAATTCGGATTTGCGGAATGGTTTTTCAGGAATGGGAATAAAATTTTTTCAGGGTAACAGGGTAGTTTGCTTGCTTTTTGCTACCAGCCCTTCGAGGTCCATCCTGTGTTTTATCATCCCTGCAAGCACTTCGTTTGCAAGCCTGGTTACCTCTTCCCTGTTTTCCCGGATTTCGTATGCAGGGTCATCTGGAGGCACCTCTATTTTTGTAATGTCGGCCCGGGCTTTTTTCAGGGATGAGTCAGAGACTTCGCAAACCATTCCGGGTTTTTCCATGTATCGGTCAAGGTGTTTCTGGGTGATTCCTGCAAGTTTTAACTCCCTGCGGAAACAGGGCCTTTCAAACAGCCTGGAAATTACATAAACGCCAACAGGAATCCGGAAGTCCAGATCTATTTTCAGGAGCTGTACCCTGAAAATGAGGTAAATGTCTTCAGAACTGGCAGGACCTGCCGGACTGAGTTCTCTACCTTTTTCAGGCAAAGAATAGATTTTGGAAGGGGGAACTTCGGTTTCCTCCAGAAGTTCAAGGTCCCTGAGTGCCCTGAGGTAGCCGGTCAGAACCAGCCGGTGTTCTTCTATACCTCCGGCTTTCAGTTCCCGCGAGAGTCCGCTGATTGAGAGCTGTTTGCCGTCAAGTATTTCCATAACTTTAAGGTTGAGTTTCTCTGCCATTTTCTCTGCCTTTATATCAACATCCGGGTTAATTAATGGTAGTCCAGTCTTCAGGCCTGAGGCCAGAAAAACACAATCTCCTGCTACAATAAAACATATAATCAGGTCCACATTTCCGAAAGCTTCCGGAATAAACTGAATTTTTTCCTATCATTAAAAGGCTATGGACAGGAAAATTGCAAGGAGTAACACACGATGTAATTATCCTGCATGATATAAAGCTTATGAGAGATTTTGCAAAAGGACTTGGAAATGGAAGAATTTCAGCAATAGAATGTAAACGTAAAAGAATCATATAAGTAACAGATTAATATTTAGGAGATAAAATTATGTAACCATTTGAATAAAAGTAAACGGAGTTCAGATTGAAAAAATGTATGAACAAATCTCCTGAAAAACGTATTTAAATATAAAAGTATAGATATAAACTTCTACAATCCACCAATGCCTGAAAAAACAGAAATTGAACTTTTTCCAGCAAAATCGAAGGGCAACGCTTAAAAATGATAATTGCTATTTCAATTAAGTTCAAATTGATGACTTCTCAAGGCTGTAAAGATGATCACAAAGTTAATTCCTAGAAAAGTATTCTTTACAAGTGGAGTTGGTACACACCACGAACAACTTGAATCATTTGAGGTTTCACTCCGGGATGCAGGCATTGAAAAATATAACCTTGTAACTGTAAGTTCGATCCTGCCTCCAAAATGTGAAATTGTGACAAAGGAAGAAGGTTTGAAAGAACTGAGCCCCGGAGAGGTAGTTTTCTGTGTGATGTCCAGAATATCTTCCAACGATCCGGGAAGAACGTTAAGTACTTCCGTCGGATGCGCACTTCCCAGGGATATAAGCAAGCACGGCTATATTTCTGAGTATCATGCTTACGGAGAAAACGCACAGGATGTAGGAGAACATACCGTAAAACTTGCAAGAAGCATGTACAGCACCTGGGCAAATGAAGTGCCTCTCAAAACCTTCAGCTTCCCCAGGTCATCACTCGTACACGAAAGCGGAGACTGGATGACTGTAATATCCGCAGCAGTTTTTGTTATATAAATTTATTATACAAATAAAGAGGAATTTCGTCAGGAACTCAAGTAATACTGTTGCTTCATACACATAATAGTATTATTTACAGACAGTACTCATTTACAGATATTACCTATTTACTAATATTTTCTATTCACAACATCGCCTGTTTATCAATACTGTCCCCCGTACCGCGCACCAGACCGCAATCATCCAGTCCCTGATCATCATTGAAAGCTATTCAGCCATTATTATGAATTATCTACAAATTATCTACAAATTATCTATAAATCATTTATAAACAATCTATAAACAATCTATAAACAATCTATTACACATCTTTCACTTTAAATCATAAATCTTAAACAGAGCAAATCAGTCTTTCTTCGGAGAAGCCTGTAAGGAGTCTTCAGGTGAGATAGTCTGCATATATTGATATTTAATAAAAAATATATAATCCTTTAACGTTATTTGCGTCTCTTATAGTCTATTGCCGGTATCTGCAAGACAGGGTATTGGGTCACAGGCAAACTATCAGTATCTGCTTATTATGGAGAATGGCATGCATCACAATGTATTTACAAATAACCCAACCGTTCCAATTGATGTGAAAGACAGGTCTGTAAGTGAATTGATGGACGCGATGCTCAAGACCGGCTTTCAGGGCAGGAAGCTGGCTGAATCAGTTCAGGCCTGGTATAACATGCTCAAAGAAGAGAACACAACAGTGCTTATGGGCTTATCCGGGGCCATGGTCCCTGCCGGGATGCGCAGGGTTCTTTCCTATATGATCCGGGAAAGGATGATCGATTGCCTTGTAAGCACAGGGGCAAACCTGTTCCATGACTGTCACGAAGCTCTCGGCAGAAAACATTATGTGGGCTCACATCTGGCTAATGACGAAAAACTCTTTGAACACGGTGTGGACAGAATTTATGACGTCTTTGCAGTGGAAGAAGAATTCAGGACCGCAGACAACCTGATTGCAGATTTTGCAGAGGAAATAGGAGAAATTACCTGTTCCTCAAGAGAGTTCATGTACCTTCTTGGAAAGGAGCTTGTAAAGAGAGGAGCTGCTGAAGACTCGATAGTTGTAAGCGCATACAGGCACAATATCCCCATTTTCGTACCTGCGCTGTCGGACAGTTCCATAGGGATAGGGCTCACCATTGCAAGGAGAAGAGGGCTGAAACTTGAAATAGACCAGATAAAAGATGTTGACGAGATAACACAGATTGTGGAAAAATCAGAAAGAACAGGCGTTGTCTATGTAGGAGGCGGAGTCCCGAAGAATTTCATCCAGCAGACCGAGGTAATAGCTTCGATTCTTGGAATGGATATTGGTGGGCATGACTATGCAATCCAGTATACTTCCGATTCTCCTCACTGGGGAGGACTCTCAGGATGCACTTTTGACGAAGCAGTTTCATGGGGAAAGATCGCACCTCAGGCAAAAAAAGTACAGGTTTTTGTGGATGCTACTATCGCCCTTCCAATTGTTATCCATGCCCTGCATGAAAAAACACGTGATATGAAGCGTGCAGCTCCTGTTTTTAACTGGGATGAGCCCGAAGGGCTTGATATCGTTTATAGCGAATGATCAAATAACAAATCTTTATTATATTGAAAGCCGATAACATAAGGCGAGATGGAGAAGACATAAATGGGCAAACGAACTCGAATAATTAACGATCCTTCCTATTTAGTACCATTACTCAGGACTTTTGGATCCAGAACCCATAAAAAAATATTCGATGCACTTTCTAACAAATGGATGACCAGAACAGAAATCGATGAGTTCATAGGCTCAGACTCATCAAGAAACCTTCATATCTTGAAAAAGGCAGGGCTCCTGGAAAGCCAGTGGAGAGTCCCTGAATCAGGACAAAAACCCTCTAAAGAATACCACAGTTCTTATTCAAAGGTTCAGGTAAACTTTCAGTGCTCCTTTGAAGACCTCAGTGACATCATTATGCTTACCTTCAAGCCGTATGAAGAGGTGAAAGATGCCATGGAGGAACTGGAAAAACTGGTCGAAGAGGGCAATACATCAATGAGCAACCTTACGCGGACTCTTAACAGGAACCCATTTTATATTTGCGCCGTTGCCCGCAGGTCCGAAAGACTTTCAGTAATGGGGCAGAGGTTAAAAATAATTGAAGATGTTGAGGAGAATTACGATTGATGATTAAGATACTCCAGACAAAGAGTGGAGTCACCAAATTTCAGGTCCTTATTGAGGTTGCTGCCCATCAGCCCAATGTAAGGCAAAAGGAGATTGCTGCAAAGATAGGAATAACCCCCCAGGCTGTTTCCGAATACATCAAGGAGCTTGTAAATGATGGGCTTATTATAACAGAGGGCCGCGTCAGGTACAGGATAACAAAAGAAGGCGTAGAGTGGGTCCTTGAAAACGCAGCCGAAATGAAGCGGTACGCTCGCTTTGTCATGGAGGACATAATCAGCCATGTCTCGACCTGGACAGCCATCACAAAAGAAGAAGTCAAAGAAGGCCAGCAGGTTTACCTGAAAATGGACCATGGGCTCCTCTATGTAAGCAGCACGGAAAAGACAGGTGCATCAGGCACTGCCATATCCGATGCCGCCCTGGGGGACGAGGTGGGAGTAACCAGCCTAAGGGGCCTTATAGACCTGGAAAATGCAACCATCACGGTCTGCAAGGTTCCCAGGGTTGAGCGCGGAGGGTCAAGAAAAGTGGACCTCGAGCGTCTGAAGGCTCTGGCAATCTCAAAACCCTATATAGCAGCAATCGGTGTGGAGTCGTTAATTGCCCTTCGCAAGATCGGCATAAGCCCCAATGTCATGTTCGGGACAAACGAATCCGTTATCGAGGCTGCATACCACGGACTTTCATCCCTGGTAGTTTCAGTGGACGAACAGGTCGCTGCTCTCCTGAACAGGTTAGAAACCGAGAACCTTGAGTACGAACTTGTTGACCTGACAACCGAGTAACTTTCCTGAAATTTAGCTTCCGGTTCGAGGTATTCCTGACTCACAGGTTTGGAATTCGAACCTTTTGTTTTTCCATAACTAGTGCTTCGATTCCCAAATAAATCCATTATTTGGGGAGGGATTTGTTGATCACGAGATGGATTTTGAAGTTCAGG
The DNA here is from genome assembly GCA_041596555.1 of Methanosarcina sp. Taxonomy (GTDB): domain Archaea; phylum Halobacteriota; class Methanosarcinia; order Methanosarcinales; family Methanosarcinaceae; genus Methanosarcina. Next base: position 166 of record JBFHIK010000087.1, on the reverse strand, counting down.
TTTATGGATTTAATCTGGAATCGATACACCAGTATCGGTTTTTTGTTATTCAGGTTAACTGTAATTTTTCAGGTTTAACTGTAATAACCATCTATAATTATGCTGCACACTTTTATTTTAACGAGAAGGCGGGAAGTCCCCTTCCTCGGAGCGAAGCGACATGTGG
>JBFHIK010000086.1:0-8969 GCA_041596555.1 Methanosarcina sp. | reverse complement strand
ATTAAGGTTATTGAGGAAATATTAAAGGGATTGATGAATTAAGGTTATTGAGGAAATATTAAAAGAATTAAGGTTATTGAGGAAATATTAAAAGAATTAAGGTTATTGAGGAAATATTAAAAGAATTAAGGTTATTGAGGAAATATTAAAGGGATTGAAGATAAAATTAAGGGGATAAGGGAGGCAAGAACATTTCCAGAGACCATGAATCGGCAAACAGCGAGGGCACTATCACCTTCCTGACCGATCCTGCCAGAGCAGGGGAAGAGGCATTTGAGAGCTGTCAGATAAAAGGGGTCATTTTTGACTGCTACCAGACGCTTATCGATATCCACACCGAAGAACATAGTATCGAGACTTATGAAATCGTAAGCACATGGCTTGCTTACCATGGGGTAAAAATAAAACCGGAAAAGCTGTGGGATACGTACATGTTTAAGGTGAAGGAAAGGATGGAGGACTCAAGGGAGATATACCCCGAGGTCAGGGTGGAGGACGTCTTTGCCGAGATCTGCAGGGAAAACTCGATCTGGAAAATAGATGAAAAACTCCTCGGAATTGAGACCTCAAGAGTCTTTCGAGTAGCTTCTATACGGAAAATCCGCCCCTTCCCTCAGAGCATAAAGCTAATTGAGCACTGCATAAACATCCCCAAGTGCATAATCTCAAATGGGCAAAGGGTCTTTTCCGAACTGGAACTCCGGTTCCTGGGGCTCTACGACTACTTTGATTTTGTCATTTTTTCATCAGACGTAGGGTACAAGAAACCTGATCTCAGACTTTTTATGACTGCCCTCAAAAAGATGGGACTGGAACTCGAGCCCAAGTGTGTTATGTCCCTCGGGGACTCTTACGAAAACGAAATACTTCCAGCCAGAAAGCTCGGGATGCGGGCAATGAAAATTGACGAAGCCTGGAAACATTACGGGATAACGGACTGATTTTTCAAAAACGAATGTTACTGGAAACGAAAGATCACTTGAAAAATAAGGGACCACCTGAAAATCAGGAATGATCCAGATTCGATAAAAAAGATGGACAAAAATTGTTAAGAAAACCACTTTAAGCAGTAAAGTAAACAGCTTTAAGCAGTATGATTATTGTATTTCCTGCAGTTTCAGGTTTCAAGCACTTCAACATCGAGGTCGGCGTTAATAATATAATCAAAGTTGATAACCTGATCCCATTTCTGCTGCATAAACATCGACTGGAAACAGACTCCTATAATTTTTCTTTTTTCCGACCCTTCAAGGACCTTGCTTGCAATTTCTCCAGCTTTTTCAGGGCCTGTACCTATCTTTGGCATTGCAAGCCCGCCAAGCAGGACAACGGTGTCAGCATGGGCATCTACAGGCTCTCCAAGCTGCATCCCCTCAGGAGCCATGGAGATTGACCTGGCTTTATCAAAGTCCAGATTGGGGATAAAAGCAAGTTTTCGGTCTCTGACCACAAAACCCAGAAGCTCGGCAAAAGGGGTACAAAAACCCGGGGTCCCAACAAAAGTGATCTTTTCTGCTCCTTCGACGAGGCCCCTGAAACTGTTAAGGATTCCTCCTACTCCCTTAGATGTGTTTATTATCGGCATGAAAATCTTCTCCTAACTCTTCTCTTTATTGATGTTTCACTAAAATCCTGCTTATTGAGCACTTTCTTTGCAGCAATATTTTTGTGCAAATTATATCAGTTTCTACAATAAGATTGGAAACATCTCCTTAAATAAGTTGAGTTGATGACTAAACTCACCTCAAGTTTTACATATATCTAACGGAATATTATTTCTGAAAGTAATAAAAATTACGACAAAAATATGGAAGCCGAAAATAGTTAAAAATTTCCCGATAAAGCCAAGATATCCGAAAATAACCAGAGCCGGGAACATGAAAAGCTTACAGAATACGAGACTCTAGAGTTTTATGCTGCTCCTGACACCCATGCAGCTCCTGACACCCATGCTCATGATAAAAATCAAAAGCATTTATAAAAAGCATTTTTCAGATGTAACAAAAAACAGCGCAAGAGTAGAAATTGATGCTGGGAGGACACGTTGAACACAGAGTTTCCACCCTTCAATCGCTTTTCAGGGATTGGTCATTAGATGGTTTTATCTTAATTGTTCAGAAAAAATAAATCGAATGGGCTCTCAGTTAATAAACTGAGAGTAAACTGAGAGTTTCCCAATTAATAAAGTTCCTTATCCACAATTTTCAATAGTATTATCGTGGATGTTTACATTTGTTTCTTTTGTATTCAAACGTACTATTGCAGGAGCAGATAAGTCATGGAAATAGTTGCCAGAAGCTTCTATGTTTTTAAGAGTTCCCTGTAATTCTAAACCTGCATATCCGCCGCCAGATGTAGTACATTCATTGTTTGTCATGACTCCGTCGGTAACGGAATCGAACCTAACGGATGAATTAGTTCGGTTAATAAATTTAGAGTTTTTAACTGTAATGCCATTTACATGATAGGCATATACACCGTCATGTCCACATTTGTTTACAGTTACCGTATCTATCACTATGTTGCTGGACTTTGAAATAAGCATGGCATCATTACATCCATTCTGGAATGTAACATCCTGGATTGTTAATCCATCGCAATTTACTATGGTTGCCATGTTATAACAGGAAGTTCCAAGCTTGACACCTGAGTAATAGTCACTCTGACTACCATCAACAGTTAAGCTTCTTATTGCAACATTGCTTGCAGAACCGCCTCTGATCATAAGCATAGCTTTCTTTTCTGAAATACTGCTTTCACGCCCACCCCAGACAGGCAGTCCTTTGGCGAGCTTAATTGTTACACCGGAATCTCCTTCAAGGATCGTGTCGCTGCCGATCAGAAGAGAATCGCCTATAACATATGTGAATGGGCCTTTGAGATGGACGGTTGTGCCTGGATTATTTGCTGCAGATTCAAGAGCCTGGTTAATCTGGATGTGGTCGTCCTTTCCATCACAGTTGAAGTCTCCGCTTCCATCTCCGGCAACAGTTATAGTTTGCGTACTCTGGGCGCATAGTGCAGCCGGTACGGTTGTTAAAATAAGACAGATTGCCAGGAATAGGGTTCCTAGCTGACGTTTTAGCATCATATCACCTTTGGGTTGGATTATAGGGATTTAAGTAAATCAAAATATTAAGGGTAATTCTTTACTTTTCCCAAATATTTTTCAAAATTTCATATTACGTACTCGTAATACCTTTTTTCCCGAACTAACTAATTAGATCGACTCTTCAAAGAATCATATAATTAGGTCGGATCTATGCGATAATTCTAAATTCGATATTACGTCTTCGTAATATTTCTGAACCTATCCAATTCGGTTCTCTGCGTTTTTGTGGGGCGGACACGGTGCACACAGAGTTTCCACGCTCCAATCACTTTTTTAGGGACTGGTCACTGGAGGTGGCAGGACATGAGAAGCTCTGACTTCTACCAGTCAAACTTTGTTATTGACCAGTTACTGACCATAGGATATTGATCTTAGGATACTGATCTTAGGATATTGATTTTAGGATACTGATCTTAGGATACTGATCTTCTGGTCAATACTTCCTGTTTTAATTAATCATGGCTTTTAGCCAGGTCAACTCCTCTGAAAGAGTTTTTCATAAACCATCAAGCAGGAAACTCCTGAGTCTTTAGCTCAGGGGTAGTTGACTCACATGTTATTGAATTCATGAGTTGACATTCTGGGCTTATGTGACCCTGTTATAAAAGATTTTTGGTGATTTGGCAAATAAATTTAAGAAGATTGCCTCACAATTAGGTTTTATTATAATTGTTTCGGGCTTTTGAACCTTTGAATGAACAGGATATTAAGGGAATTATTGTGTGAATTAAAAGGATAAAATTTAGATTTATAAGAGATTTTCAAGCTTTACATGCCTGTTTTTTTATTTGGACGAAGTTCAGGTACATACATAGATTCCCATTTTCATCCCTCGATTATCATCCGTAATAATTTTAGGCAAATTTATTCTTTGAGACAGATATAAAAAAGTTGAGTTTGGAACGAATTGCCTACTGTTTTGTCATTTTTTGACATTTACATGTTACTATATGCTATTTTTTCATTATGATTTTGGGATTTTAATTATTTTCTGGAATCGTCAAAATTCAGATTAATTTTTAGTATTTAATGGCCGCCATTAATAAATCACAGGTGATTTTTAAAAGTCTTATGTGGAGTAAATTAATAATATTACTGTGGAACTTATGCAGTTATAAATTTAGAATGTGGCTAATTTCATTACTTCGTTAATGTTACAATTAATTTGATTTATATCCAGGTTGAATTGTATCTAAATCCCCGTAACTTTATGAATCTTCAATTCAAGTCATTCCATTTTTAATTAATTATAGCTCCAGTCTTAGAAAATCTCTCAAGGGGAACATTACACGCACCCTTTAAGACCTTTCTTTCTGCCAGAGACCTTTCCATATCATAAAACGGTTTTGTTCTTCTGTTTTATTCCTTAATTATCCAGGAACTGTTGCTCGGACACTCTCGTTTTGATTCTCATCCATATTTCTCATATATGCAGTACATTTATTATCCGGCACTGAATCTCTGTCTTTGGTAACATTGTTTTGAGCGTAAATGCTTACATTTAACTCCGGGGGTGCGGAGGCTCAGCGGAAGTTCCCTTCCTTGGAGAGCCTCAGCCCGACAGATGGGAGTAGTTCACGACTCAATACCCATGAAAAAGTTGATTCTGAAAAGACCTGTTTTGCAGGAATATCTTTTCCATCTTCTACAAGAATACTGATATAGGAATCTCCTTTGCACGTCCTTGATATGATAGCTGTTTTAAGCTCTCCTCATCTGGTCTAACAACTTATGTATTTTTAGTTAAACAGGAAATGTGGGACCAAAACCCATCGTAAATTTTTGATAATGTATCAGATTATCTTTGTTTGCAAGTATCGGAAAAACGTACTGGAACCAATTAGCGAAGAGCTTAAACAAATTATATATGATATTTCAAAAGAATCGAACTTTGAAATTCTCGAAATGGAAACTGACAAAGATCATATTCATTTCCTGATTAAGAGTGAGCCAAAAGTTAGTGTTTTGTCAATTGTCAGAAAATTGAAACAAGAATCTACTAACAGGTTGTGGAAAGTGCAAAAAGAGTGTCTGAAGAAGTATTACTGGGGTGAAAATACGTTATGGAGTGATGGGTATTTTGCGTCTACTATCGGAAATGTTAGTAAAGAACCTGCCGAATATTAGATACGGAATCGGGGTTGAAGTTGACGCTTATATCCCCTGAGCTAAAACTCAGGTATTTACACCCATTTATATAACAACATTTTTATATAAAAATGTTTAAAAAATTTAAAACATGAACCGCTTGATTTTGGGCAACTTCGTTTAGGTTTTCTATCTGCTCATCTTTAATGAGCAGCTAGTTCTTCGACAGGCAAGGTATTCACGCCGGATTTCCAACATTCCGATCCTTATCCTGGAAGTTGAGTATAATCCTTCCACGTATGATTGTCGGGTTTAATAATGGATCGGATTAGAACCATACCTTGAACCAGTTGGTTTTTCATCTTCTACTTTTATTTTATGCGTTACAGTTTCATCAGCTGGTTTTTCATCTTCTACTTTTATTTTATGCGTTACAGTTTCATCAGCTGGTTTTTCGTCTTCTACTTTTATGTTATGCCAACCACATAAACAGCGACATTCTTTGCAATTCATGAAGTATTTTACAACACAAGCAAACCCTATTGCTGCTAAGATACAACCCACTATTTTCATAAGTTTATTCACAATTATTCACTCCAGATTATTATTGCACTTTATTGTTTATGAAGATACGCAAACAAGCAGAAAGTCGTAATTAACCCCTGTTTGACAGATTATACTATAATAATACTATAGTCAGGCATAATACTATAGTCAGGCCTCATGCACTTAAGGTACAAAACCAAGTACATCAGGCATTACACTTAAATACATGTTTTAGTCAGTTGGCGATCTATTGTGGTTTAATGCTATTGATTTCTCCTTTAAATTACGTAAGTCCTAAATGATAAACACACCTGCGAAAGAATGTGGGATCACCGATTCAAAGTGGACACTACGAGACCTTCTAACGCTTAAGTGTTTCAAAAAACCAATCACATAACAATTGACAATCTACCGTTTCCCCGGGTAAAAAATGCAATCTACAAAAAATAGACATAAAAACTAAACATATAATCTGACATTTTCTGCACAGTCAGAGCTTTCCATTGCGCCCAAAACCAGATATATTTAAATAATCGCAAGCACTCTAAAACCCAAGAAATTCTTACACTTATTTCCCAATCATGGAGTGTCTTTATGACAGAATCGGAAATTCCAAAAGAATACAATGCAAACGAGGTTGAGGAAAAGTGGATGGAGAACTGGAACCTCTCCATGTACCACTTCAACTGGGGAGAAGATACCCGCCCCCAGTATATAATTGATACCCCGCCTCCTTATCCAACAGGCAATTTCCACATCGGAAACGCGCTCAACTGGTGCTATATCGACTTTATCGCCAGGTACAAACGCATGCAGGGATATAACGTAATGTTCCCCCAGGGCTGGGACTGCCACGGCCTGCCAACGGAAGTTAAGGTTGAAGAAACCCATGGCATTACGAAAAACCAGGTCCCCAGAGCGGAGTTCCGCAGGATGTGCAGGGAGCTTACGGGAGGAAACATCGACAAGATGCGCAAAACAATGCTGCGTCTGGGCTTTTCCGTGGACTGGAGCAATGAATTCGTTACCATGGAGCCCTCATACTTTGTAAAGACACAGAAGTCCTTTGTCAGGATGTACAACGGCGGGCACATTTATCACGAAGACCACCCTGTCAACTGGTGCCCTCGCTGTGAAACTGCCATTGCTTTTGCAGAAGTAGAGTATGATGCCAGGCAAACGAAACTTAACTTCGTCCACTTTGACAAAGTAGACATCGCAACCACAAGGCCAGAACTGATGGCAGCCTGTGTTGCCGTAGCCGTAAGCCCCAAAGACGAACGCTACAAAGCATCCGTAGGGCAGACCCTCACAGTGCCTATCTTCGGGCAAAAAGTGCCACTGATCGCAGACGAAGATGTTGAACCGGAATTTGGGACCGGAGCTGTGATGATCTGTACCTTCGGGGACAAGCAGGACGTTAGATGGTGGTTAAAGTATGGACTGCCTCTGGTAAAAGCCATCGACAAACAGGGCAAGATGACAAAAGCAGCAGGCAAATATGAAGGAATGAGCCTGGCCGAATGCAGGGAAGCTGTAATTACAGACCTGAAAGCCGGGAGTTTCCTCTATGACCAGAAGCCTCTTGATCAGAATGTAGGGCTCTGCTGGCGCTGCTCCACTCCGATTGAAATCCTTTCCGAACCCCAGTGGTTCGTAAAAATTAACCCCGAAGGTATCCTGAAAGCTGCAGATGAGATTAACTGGTACCCTGAATACATGAAGGTCAGGCTCCAGAACTGGACAGGCACGATGGAATGGGACTGGTGTATCTCCAGGCAGAGGATCTTTGCAACCCCGATTCCCATCTGGTACTGCAAAAAGTGCGGGGAGGTCATGATTGCCGAAGAAAGCTGGCTCCCGATCGACCCCAACGAAAATGCACCAAAAAAAGCCTGTGCCTGCGGTTCAACTGAGTTTGAACCTGAGACAGATGTGCTGGACACCTGGATGGACTCCTCGATTACTGCCCTGCACGTATCGGGATGGGAAAGCGAGCATGAGCTCCGCCTGCCTGCACAGATCCGCCCCCAGGGGCATGACATTATCAGGACCTGGGCTTTCTACACAATCCTGCGGAGCCTGGCTCTTGAAGGCAAGCGGCCCTGGGATTCCATTGTGGTCAACGGAATGGTTCTCGGGCCGGACGGGCATAAGATGAGCAAGTCTCTCGGAAACGTCATCTCCCCCGAAGAAGTGACAGCACAGCACAGTGCTGACGCTTTCAGGCAGTGGGGTGCTGTTGGAGGTTCCACAGGCTCAGATGTTATGTTCCGCTGGAAAGATGTGGTTTCAGCCTCGCGCTTCCTGCAGAAGATGTGGAGCATCTACCGATTCTCGATGTCCCATTTAAAGGACTTTAAACCTGAAGATGCTGAAAACTTCCCCCTGGATTCCCTCCTTCCAATTGACAGGTGGCTCCTGAGCAAGCTTAACAGGCTTGTGGACACTGCCACAAAGGAGCTTGACGGGTACCAGTTTGATTCCACGTTCAAGGCCATCAGAGGCTTTGCCTGGGAAGTCCTTGCAGATAACTACCTGGAACTTGTGAAAGGCAGGCTCTACGGAGAAGACCCTGAAGGCAGGAAAGCAGCCCGGTATGTACTTTACACAACAACCAGAACCCTCTCCCTTCTGCTTGCTCCGTTCATACCTTTCTTTGCAGAAGAGATGTTCTCAAGGTTCAGCAGTGAAAGTGTACATATTCAGGTCTGGCCTGCAGTTGACGAAAGCCTGATAAGCGAAGAAGCTGAAGCCGCAGGCGAAATGATCAAAGAGATCACAGGTGAAGTCCGCAGATATAAATCAGACAAGGGAATGGCTCTGAACTCCCCCCTTAAAAAAATAGAGATCTACAATGCAAGGATCGATACAGGGGATATTGCAGGGGCTACGAACTCTGAAGTGGAGCTTATGGAAGGTGCTCCTTCATTTGAATATGTGCCTGTGGAAGTAAAGCCCAATATGGGTTTCCTGGGACCACGCTTCAGGAAAGATGCCGGAGCCGTTGTGAAAGCTCTTCAGGCAGAAGACCCTGCTGTAATTGAAGCTCAGGCAGCTTCAGGAAAAATAACCGTTACTGTAAACGGCGAAGCAATAGAACTCGAACCCGGGGCAGTTGAAGTCCGGAAAGAAGTAATCTCCGGTGGCCGTGAGGTAGACGTTCTTGATGTAAAAGGCGCAGTAGTCGTAATTGTCAGGTAAGCTTTGGCTTACCTCCTAT
>JBFHIK010000085.1:0-8998 GCA_041596555.1 Methanosarcina sp. | reverse complement strand
TTATTAGACATCGTAATATTGCTCGATTCTAACCCCTTCATTTCACATGCAGAATTTTAAGATACAGTTGCTCCTTATCGCCAGAACAGGACCTCAAAACATGCCCTTAACCCTCACTTCAATACATTTTCAGATGGTGTTGTAATTCCACATGGTATATACGATCTGAAACATAACGAAGGATACATTACCCTGAGAACCAGTAAGGATATGAGTGAATTTTGTTGTGACTGCATTATGTTGTGACTGCATTAAATACTGGTGGAAAAACTACGGTAGGGAAGATTACCACAGGGCAAGTAGCATTTTAGTCTTATCAGGTGGCGGTGGAAGCAACTCAAGCAGGCATTATATTTTCAAGGAAGACCTGCAAGAACTGGTAAATGAAATTGGGACTGAAATCAAATGGCTCACTATCCACCGTATACTTCGAAATACAATCCAATAGAACACAGGTTATTCTGTCACGTTACAAGTGCCTGCAAAGGTACTTTTTTCAGCAGTATCGATGTGGTTAAAAGCCTTGTTGATAAGACTTCTACATCCACAGGAATTAAAGTGTTTTCGACTCTCAAAAATAAAGTTTATGCCACGGGAAGAAAAGTAACTGAAAACTTCAAGGAAAAAATGAAAATTGTCTGTGATGGTTATCTGGGAAAATGGAATTATAGAGCAATTCCAGAAGTGGAAACGTGAAGTTATTTTTCAAGCATTTCTAAACAGATTCCTGCATAAATTGAGTGAAAAAATAAAATAATACTTCTGATAATTATTATAAGTATATATTTAAGCATATGTTGAAGGCAGCTTCAGAAGCATCGAATTATAAGTGAAAAAAATAAGGAAGTCATATGGATTTAGTAAGGATTATATGTGGAATGCTTGCAGTTGCACTTTTTCTGGGTATCCTCACCTGTGGGACTCCGGACGAGCCAGCAGCAATTGCGGAAGAACTCGAAAATAAACCCGTAGGCGAATCTCCCTCAGGAGTGACCGAAAAAGCTCTGGCTGCAGGAGAAAACACAACCGAAGAACAGGTTGTCCTGGGACCTGCGCCGCCAGACCCTTTTATTCTTGCAAAAGGAGAGAGTAAAATGGCGACTGAAAGGAAAACCATTGAATCTAAAGTCAGGGCTACAGTCAGACTTCTTGAGGCACAGGGAGAAGAGCTCTTTCCTGATTTCAGAGAAGAAAATTCCCCCTGGAACGAGCATGACTTCTCTATTTTTGTCTGGACAATAAATGGGACTCAGGTAGTTTACCCTCCGGATAGGGGGAGTGAAGGAGAGGACATGAGAGGGCTTCTGGACGCAGACGGCAAGCCCATAGGAGAGCTCTTCATAGAGGCAGCCCTGAGCGATAATGGTGAAGGCTGGGTAGATTACAGCTGGCAGAAACCAGGAAGTTCCGAGCCTTCCCACAGGTTCACCTTCGTTAAAAAGGCTACATTTGAAGGGCGGGCTTACATAGTTGGTTCAAACTTCTATGCGGATGACTATATTCTCTGCAAGAACCTTAGCGAATGCACGTATCTGGAAGAACCTGGAAATATCCGTGTTGTGGAACTGCTGAACCCGGGAAATGTAGATCGAAACCTTGACCTGAACTACAGCATAGCTCATTCCGTTATCGAGTCGGGAGAACATATCGCCCCCCACCTGATGAAAAATCCGGAAGTTCACTATATCCTTGAAGGGGAAGGCATCCTCTATATTGACGGGATCCCGGTCGAATTGTGTAAGGACCAGCTCATATACATCCCGGCAGGTGCGATTCAAACTACATACAACACTGGAAACACCACCCTCAAATTCCTTGCCATAAACCAGCCTGGCTGGTCAGAGGAAAATACTCAAATTTTTGAATAAAGAGAAATTTCTTTAAATGAAGAGGAGGTCCCGAGATCCATCGGGATACCCCTTAAAGGAACTCCGGATCACTCTCGTATGTAATGCACAACCCCCAGTTGTCAAGGCTACCTTCATTTCCTTCTGTCTGGTCTGCGACCTTCAGGGTCCAGACTCCTCTCATTTCCTTATTTACAACAGGCAGCAGGACCTCATCAGATAAGGTGTTAAAAGTTTTTTTAAGATATTTTCTGTCGTTCCCGGCCCTGTTATGCAGCACCAGTTCCTCCCCCGACGGCGTGACAAGTACGGCTCTCAGCTCTCCTATCGAAGGGTGGGTTATTTCCAGGGACACGCTGAGGTTTGCTATTTTTCCCCTTCTTTCGATCTCAATGCGACTTTCGATACCTTTCGGGTCATTATCTGGGACTTTGAGGAAGGGAAAAATCTCCCTTTTAATTTCCTCCTTTTCGACCTCCTGAACCAGGAATTTAACTCCCCAGTAGAGGAAAGAACCTCTGTTTCCCTTTGAAAGGTCTGCAACCATAAGAGTCCATTTTCCCCAGACGCGTTCTCCTATGCAATCTTTTAGTTCGGGAACTGAGCGGGAGTTATAAGTCCTTACGAGATTCCTGTCTTTCCTTGCAAGCCGGTTATGCAGGACTATGCTTTTTCCTGCAGGTGTCAAGAGTGTGACCTTGAGGTCCCTGAGATAGGAGTGCTCTATATTTACACTAACCCGGATATCTTTTATAAGCCCCTCTTCCGGAACATAAATGGAACTCAGGACTCCTTCAGGGCTTACATCCGGGATAAGGATCCAGGGAGAAACCTCTTTTTCAACCAGAAACAGGCCTTCAATGTCTCCTGCCGGTTTTCCAAGGCCTACTGCAGCCCAGGCATTTTTGATTGCCGCGTACTCGGACCCATTTTCCCCATACAGCTGGCGGCAGGCGTTCAAAAGGGCATACCTGGCTTCCCGGAACGTCCACCTGCTAAGGGTTGCACTGCACAGGTATGCGGTAAGGGCAAGGTAGTAAATCTTTTCGGCTTTCCCTCTGGAAATTCCTTTGACTTTTATCCCATAATGGGTCCCACCCTCAATTGTCAGGTAAGCAGCTTTGTTAAGGATTCCGCTGTTGTAATGAATATACCCGGCCTGGTTCCTGTGAAGGTCAGGAACCTCCCCTAGAGCAAGCTGCATGTAATTGTCAATGTGGTCAGGCTGCCAGAACCTTGGAGGGTCGGAAAGGTCCCTCAGGGCGTCTCCTTCATGAAAAGGGGTGTAAACTCCTTCTCCTATTTCCCAGTTCGTGATCTTCTCCCTATTTGAGATGAATATTGCGAAAACATCTGCAAAGGACTCATCAAGAGCTCCAGCCTCTTCACTGTACACAAATCGGGCTGTCTGGCCGGCAATGGCATGTGTCAGCTCGTGAGCCACAATATCGAGCGCAAATGCCATGGGTCTCCAGCGAAAACCATCCCCGTCCCCGAAAACAAGCTGTTTGTGGTAGTCGCTCCAGAAAGAATTGTTGTAGTTCCGCTGAAAGTGAACCGTAGACACGAGAGGAGAGCCCCTGTTGTCATAACTGTCCCTTCCAAAATTGTTTTTGTAGTAATCGTACACTATGCCCATATTTTCATATGCGGCACGGGCTACCTCATCTGCAGCCATCTGGGTTTCGGACAGCAGTTCTCCGGGCAGGGAAGATTCGTTTTTTGCAGTGTATGTCTTTCTAAAAAGGGCGGACCGGATCTGGGAAAATGTGTAAAGCTGCTCACCGGTATGGGCATCAATGAAATGGAACTTCCCTGCAAACCCTTCGGCAAATATGGACTCAACCTGCCAGACCAGATGAAGCCTTTTCAGATGAAGCTGTTTCAGGGGAGGCTGTTTTTTAATGTCCCGAAAAAGCATCAGCCTTGAGCGGGGAATCGTAACAACGTTTTTTGAGCCAATACTCCTACGGACAATTTCAATAGCTTCTTCTATTTTGATTTTCGGCTCAAGAGCAACAGGTACCTCAGTCACGCGAAAATCTTTGTATGCAATCACTTCCCCTGCGGGGTTTATATGGACCTGGACAGACCCCTCGAACACAGGTATGCCTTTTATGTGCTGGAGAAACGTAACATGGTGAAACCCGGAAAAATCGGTCTCGGTACAGGAAAGTTCCAGGCTCTCATCAAGCCCTGGCTGCATATCCAGAAGCACTCTGTATTCTTCCAGAAACTTTCTTGCTATTTTCTCAGGGCTTTCAGTTGAGGGTATCGAAAGGGTTCCTTTAATGAATTTCGGAATCTTCATCCGGGAATCCCAGAAAATTTCAGATTCAGGGTCGATTTCTTTTAATTTCTTGGCAGCTTTTGCCTGCTTTTCGCTCATTTCCGGCATATTTTCCTCAGCTTTCCAATCCCCTTTCTATACAATCCCCGGCTATATTCAATCCCTGTCTGTACGGTTCTTACCTGATTCATCCTTTTTGTGGCCACTACTTAATTTGATCTGATTTAATTTAAAGCTAATTTGAGCTTTATTTAATTCCTGTTTTTTAATTCCTGCCTTTACTCGCCGCCTTAAACTTAAATCAGGAACCTGATCCGGTCAGCCCGAGGGAGAGGAGTCTGGAAGAAAAGAAGTCAGTCGAGAGGCATAACCTCCGTAAGAATACTCCCGCAAACCAGAAAAAAGACCAGTATGTAAAAGATTACGACCGCAAATCGGTCTATGCTTTTTAAACAACTGCAGGGTTCTTGTAAAGATCAGCGAGACTTTTGTCTTTGAACCAGAAGATATCCAGATTCGTTTTATCCCTTGCTACTTGAGGATCGTATGGATGTGCTGCACAAAGTTGAGCTGCTAGTTGCGTGTGTTTGTCCAGAAATCCTGCCGGTTGTAAGTGAGGTCTTCTTTTTCCTGCTCGCCTTCTTCATTGGTGAAGGTCATGCTGCTCTTCTTTCCAAAGGGCGGGTTTGTGAGGATGTAATCGTAAGGGTAGCCCGAATTGGCTATGAAAGCATCGAAATTGGAGATCATGGGCTCCCCGTCGATTTTCCCTATGTTGTGCGTCCTGACAATGATGTTCTTGAGATATTGCTGTTTTTTTAATTTCCCATTTACCTCAGGTCTATAAAGCAATTTTTGATAAGCAATTTTTGATTTCGAATTGAAGTCTGTAGTTTTAGTTCATAACAAAAATCGATATGTAATAAAGGTTAGAAAAATATTTTATTCGTAAAATTATATAATTATTTAGTCTCTTTACTAATTTATCACATAATTGGTTGGGCAAATAGTCCAGGTTTGGATTAATGTGACTTCAGTAAATAGATGATTCAGATATTATTACAGAACCTGAAAAATATCCGAATTATATAAACTGTACATTAACTTTGAAAAATAAAGCTATCTGGGGGAAAATAAATGCAAAATAAGGGGAAGCTATGTTCAATAGCTTTAGCTTCAACATTTCTGGTTTTTGTTTTTTTGATTTTAATTTCAGTCGTAGCTTCAGCGGCTCAAGTTACGAAAATTGGTACCGGATACGATCCTGCTGTTTATGGTAACAATGTAGTATGGACAAATGGGGTTGTTATTCATTTATACGACCTGACCAACAGAACAGACACTACGGTTAGCTCTTCTGGGGCCTCCAGTCCGGATATTTACGACAGCAAGTTAGTGTGGCATGATGAAAGCAGTGGAACACCAAGGCTTGCAGTGTACGATATACCAACAACCACAAAAAGTTACATCACGCAGAATGTAGACCAATATAGCAAACCTGCTATTTACGGCAACAGAATAGTCTGGAGTGCAAATGATAATGTGTATCTGAGGGACATATCTACATCTACACAGGAAAAAATAGGAAACGGTAGTAATCCCGACATATATGACACAAAAGTGGTGTATTACTCATATTCAGAAGATCCAGAAGTGGATATAACTATCAGAATGTATGACCTCAATACGAAGGAAAGAATAACTGTCAATTCATATGGAGATCCAAACATACCGCAGATATGGGATACTAACGTCATCTGGTCTGACGTATATAATCATCAGGGATATATTGCGATGTATAACACATCAACAAAGGAAACCATAGACGTCACACATCAACTCGGCACCGATCCGGATGGAAATGAATACGGCGCCAGTACAGGGACACACATTGCCATACAAAATGATAAAATTGTATACAATAAATGTGTTGATGATTATGAAGGCAAGCCTGGAGTATATGTATATAACATATCTACAGGACAAAGCACACCAGTATATAACTATCTTGAAGAAGTTTATACGACACCAGAAGTATACAATAACACTATTGTATGGGGAATAGACAAGAACTATGTTAATAGTGAGGCTGGCAATGGTATCTATTTATACGACCTTGCAGAAAAACCCGAAAATCTCACAGCAATATAAGTGGTGGACTCCACCACAAAATTTTATTGAAAAACCTGAATTTTTGGATTTAGGAAGAGCAATCAATCTCTTCTAACTCATTTTATGCTGTAAAAATAGTTAGTAATTACTTCACATGTAACAGGCAGGAAGCCCTGTTGCTTTAGCGCAGGGAGGAATGCCGTCAACTTTCTGGAATTCCGTTCCACGCCTGGATTTCTCCACTCTGCTCTGGAAACAAATTTCCGTAGCATGTAACGTAGTTTTTGAAACTATCTCCCCTCGCCAATGTTGGATACGCTTGTTATGTGTAACACACTGCCCCTACCTCTCAGGACTTTTAATGCTACACGATAGAGCTACAAACTGAGGAAGCATTCGCAGGTATCATGACATTTCCAACGTAGTCAATTAAGACTCAGGCTGGTCAACCAGGGCTTTTGCAAGCCCCACTGCTTGAGCGTGGGGTAGTTGACTCTTATATACAGAGATACCTTTATACATTCTACCGCACCTTTTACATTAAGTTTCTTATTGACAATAACCGATAATTGCCAGCGCAGCACCTAAAAAAACTAAGAGAGGAAGCAAGCGCAGAAAGAGGGTTCAAAAAAGAAGAGGAAAAGTAGTGAGCCGATGGACTTAAAAGTGAAGGGAAAGCAAAAAGAGCTAGATTTGAAGGAAAAATTAAAGGAAAACTAAAAGAAAACTAAAGAAAAAATTAGAGAGAATTAAAAAGGATTAAGGCGCCTCCTGCTTAGATTCGGGTGAAAATATGGAAAAATACGATTACAAAGAACTTGGGCTGAAAGCCGGACTTGAAATTCACCAGCAGCTGGATTCGAAGGAGAAACTGTTCTGCAGGTGTCCTACCCTTATAAGGGACATTGGGGATTCGGACTTTGAGTATTTCAGGTATCTCAGGGCTACGGAAAGCGAGATGGGAGAAAAGGACAGGGCTGCGGTGGAGCAGACAAAGATCAGGAGAAAGTATATTTATAAGGCTTATGATACGACCTGCCTTATTGAAAATGATGAAGAGCCTCCAAGAGAACTCAATAAGGAAGCCCTGGACATTTCCCTGGGAGTTGCAAAGCTTTTCCGCATGAAACCTGTCGACCAGATGCATGTAATGAGAAAGATCGTTGTGGACGGGTCAAATACCAGCGGCTTTCAGAGGACTGCATTTCTTGCAAGCGATGGATACATTGAAACTTCGGAAGGGTACTGTGGGATTGACAGCCTCTGTGTGGAAGAGGAAGCTGCCCAGAAAATAGAGGAAATAGGGGACTCAATAGTCTACTCCCTGGACAGGCTTGGGATTCCACTTGTTGAAATTGCAACTGCGCCTGATATCAAATCCCCGAGGCAAGCCCGTGAGGTTGCAGAGTATATAGGGATGGTTCTAAGGTCTACAGGGAAGGTGAAGAGAGGACTTGGCACGATCAGGCAGGACGTTAACATCTCAATTGCCAGAGGCGCAAGAGTCGAAATCAAAGGAGTACAGGCCCTTGACCTCATAGAAGACATCGTCCGCAGGGAAGTTGAAAGGCAATTGAACCTGCTTTTTATCAGGCAGGAACTCCTTGAAAGAAAAGCCTTTGTTTGCGAGGAGATATATGATATTACAGGGCTTTTCATGGACACAAAGTCCAAAGTTCTGCAAAAAGGTGTAAAGAAAGGTGCAATACTTGCTGCCCTCCTTAAGAAATTCAACGGGCTTGTAGGCAGGGAAGTCCAGCCAGGTCGAAGGCTCGGGACTGAGTTTTCGGACAGGGCAAAGACCGCAGGTGTGGGAGGAATTTTCCACACAGACGAACTTCCCAACTACGGAATAACTGATATGGAAGTACAGGCTGTCAGAAACGCTATTGGTGCAGGTCCTGGGGATGCTTTCATCATGGTTGCAGACGAACCTGAAAAATCCAGGCTTGCAATTGAGGCAGTAATTAAAAGGGCAAAAGAAGCCTTTGAGGGAATCCCTGAAGAGACCCGAAAAGCCCTTCCGGAAGGAAATTCTGCTTATATGCGTCCTCTTCCCGGTGCGGCAAGGATGTATCCTGAAACCGATGTTCCCCAGATCGAAATCTCACAGGAATATTTTGATTCCATAGAGCCTCCGGAACTCCTGACAGAAAGGGCAAAGAGATTTGCTTCCGAAAGCGGCCTGAATAAAGAGCTTGCCGAAAAAGTGGCTTACTCAAAGTATCTGCCCCTCTTCGAGGCCCTCCTGGAAACTTACAGGAAGGACGCAAATGTTAATTCAACCCTGATTGCCCGAACCCTTGTAGGAATCGTCCCTGAGATCAGGAGAAACGGGGTTGAGACCGAAAACCTCATGGATGAACACTTCATTGGACTTTTTGCAGCCATTTCAAATCAGGAAATTGCAAAAGAAGCCAGTCAGGACCTCCTGGCCGCCCTTGCAAAAGAGCCAGAACTGACAGTTCAGCAGGCGATTTCAAAGCTTGGCCTGAGCGCCTTTGACCCTGAGGAAGTCGAAAACTTCATCAAAAATATGGTGAGGGAAAGAGGAGATTTCATCAAAGACAAAGGACCTGCTGCCCTCGGCCCTCTCATGGGCGTTGTCATGAAGGAGTACAGAGGCACGGTTGACGGAAAAGTCCTGAACCATATGCTGAAAAAAGAGATAGATAACTTTATCAATCAGGGAATTACTTTTTTTTAAAATTTATTCAACATACATTTTTAAATTGAATTTTATATAATT
>JBFHIK010000084.1:0-9009 GCA_041596555.1 Methanosarcina sp. | reverse complement strand
AGAGCAGAGTGGAGAAATCCAAACGTGGAAAGGAATGCCAGAAAATTGACGGCATTCCTCTCATGAATAAAGTCAAAAGCATCCTGCCTTATTTGTTCGTGAACTGCCCCCACCTGCCTTCTGATGAAGGCGAGGAAGGGGACTTCTCGCTGTGCCCCCGCGCTCCCCAGGTTAAAATAATTAGCAAGCTCCCCGCGCTCCTTTTTCCAGGCACTTATTTTTCATCTATCCGCCTTATTCATTACTTCCTGTATTTTTTCTGCAAATTTTATCAAGGAGAAGGATATTGTCAAGCATGAGAGAACCGCTCCAGCCAAGAGGGATCGCCCAGGCTGGCTTTCCTGAAGACTTGTCCACCTGTTCAGGAAGAAGCCCTGTGCTTGTTGCTCCGGCCAGAGCCCATCTCAGGCATTTAATTCCTTCACGGGTCAATTTTTTCACATCTTCGGCATACGGCCCCTCTTTTCCGGAGGGGAGGTCAAGGACAAAGGCAAACATAGCCTCCGAAAGCCAGAGAGTGGTTATTATCCAGGGATTTCCGTCGATGTAACTGTCGTTTTCGTAACGTTTGATTCCATTACCCGCATTGATAGGAATTGAGAGCTTTTTCTGGATATTGTCTATAAGGAAAAGAATCATATCCCTTTCCACAGGATCTTTCGGGGAGAGCATTCCAAAGGGCATATAGGCTCCCAGGATGCTCGCATCAATGGTTTTATCCAGTTTCTCGTTGAGGATTCCTTTTGCAAAGTAACCTTCCTGAAGCCAGAAACGGTCAATTGTAGCCTGCTTGATGAACTCAGCCCTTTTCTTCCAGCGCCTTGCCATGCCAGACTCACCGTTTTCTTCTGCAAGGTGGGAGGCGCCCATGAGCCCTGCATAGATCGAGGCATTGGTGTAGGTGAAAACTCCGTAATAAGTCTCCCAAAGGTCCATACAGCTTTCATGCAGCCCTGACTTGGTCCTCTTCATCAGGTACTCGGCAGCCCTGAGCACGGTAACCCAGACTTCTTCCAGAAACTCAACCTTTTTGAGGCCTTCGAGAATCCTGTAATATATATCCATGGCATGAAGTGTGGATCCGGTCTCGTCTATCTGGGTTGAATAGTCAAAATTTCCCCAGGAAGGAGCTATGTCTCCATTGAGCCAGTAACGCTGGAACCATGACCCATCAGGGAGCTGAGTCCGGATACACCACTTGAAAAATCTGTCACAATATTCTGGATATCCGGAATGCTTGAGGGCAAGCACAACCTCCGAGGTATCCCTGTTCCAGCAAAACCCATATCCTCCACATTTCTCAAAATTGGAGTCAAACTCCGGAGCAGCCACAAAGGACCCATCTTCACGGTCGTTCAGGAGGTAAAGCATTAGAAGCGCACGGTTATACGCATTGAATAACTCCTGGCGCAGGTTATTATGCCCTTCAAGCCCTGGCATCTTGAGCACATGTTTTTTTGAGAGCCACATCACCCAGTGTTCCCGCGTCTTTTCAAAGATGTGTTCCAGAGGCAATTTGGATAACTCATGCATCCTCTTATACAGGAGGCTCCGGGAAGATGCAGCCCCTATAAAGATAACAAACTCATTTGCTCCGTCAGCTTCCAGTTCAAGGTCCCAGCCAACAGCATTGTTGATATTTCCGATATCTTCCTTATTCCGCTGCAGCTTTCCATCTTCCAGATCATATTTGGAATTTGTCCACCATATGGTATCCATTGCCTTTCCGATCTGCCATTCCGTAAACTCCGGCAGGGCATAGATTCCTATATAGTAATTTTGCCAGTACTGTGCAAGCAGGCGAGCTTCCGCATCGCAAAATCCGGAGTTTTTCTTGGAAGTTTCCCCTACGTTCAAATTTGAATAGTAAAAGAATTTTCCTGACATTTTTTGCTGGGACTGCACCTTAAACCTTCGGATAAGGACCGGCACTTCAGGATGCACAAGGTCAAGAATCGAGATCCTTATCCCGGAGTCATGGTAGAGTTTTGTAGATACGATATTTGTATCTTCGATGTAGTTCTGAATAGAGTGCCAATCGTTATCATTTGTCCAGAGAAGCTTTTCCCCTGTATGGATACAGGCGAGGGATTCTTCTACGTGCTGGGCATGGTCTCTGCGGGGATAAAATAAGCCTAAAATATCTCCCTTTCTGCCCATTGTCACAAGCAATTCGTCATTTCCTAGAATGACATTCGGTTGTTTGATCACCTGGTGTCCCCTCTTAGCTGGTGTTCCTGATTTCCGCCAGAGGGAGCCAGAGAGATTATATGTTCGCAGACATTCTTTCCTGTGGCTTTACAGCTGACTTCCCTCACACTTATGTTCTTCCCGAAATATTCGGTCAGGTACCCCGCAAAGTAGCCGCTCATGAAGGCACAGACTGGCTGGTCAGACGCTCCATAAACATCGGCTATAAACGAGTCTTTAACAATGATTTTTCCTTCATAGGTTTCGGTATTACATTCAGTTTCCAGAATACCCCAACCTACAGCTCTGTAGAGCTCTGCAAGTACGCTTGCGAAGTTGCTGTTATTAATAGGCATAATACTCTTGAAATATTTTGCGGCGTGACTTCCTCCCCGCAGCCCGGATAGGGTAAGAAGCCCTTCTGCATGCGGCACACTCTGGTTGAGAGTTTTGATGATATCGACAATTGTGAGTGCCCTTGCCATAACTCCCCTGACCCCTATAACATTCAGGGGGAAATCAACAGAGTTTATCATCCCGAATTCTGAAACCCCATATTCCACTGACCGTACAACTTCAAGTTCCCTTATTTTTTGGGCAAGGTCCTCTATATTCACATCTTTCTTAAGCTCTGTAAATATTGAATACTCTCCCGTATCCTGTGTAATGTTATCAAGGTGCCCGAACATAATGAATGCGTTCTCTTTTTCAAGAAAATCAGTTATTAAGGATAAAGAGCCGGGCTCTTTCGAATAAGTAACCTTGAACCATACAATCTGCAAATCTTCATTAAATCCTGCAAACATGCATAAGTCCCTAACCATTTGACTCAAACTCCCATGAATCTATATGTATACATTTTATCTCATCTCATTTAAGCAGGAAACCCCTTCCTCAACAGCCATAGGCTGGCAGGTGAAGAAGGAACGCGTCAATTTTCAAATCCTGCCCTATTGAATTAGTTTTGTATAAATGTAATGAGGGCGAATAAATCACCCTTCACTGACATACGTAGGGGAATAAGTATCTGAATTAAGTATCTGAATTAAGTATCTGAATTAAGTATCTGAATTAAGTATCTGAAATAAGTATCTGAATTGTGAACTTCAACTTTATGAATTAGGAGTGTTACAGCGTAGCTGGAACCAGTCAATCAAGGAATCCGACCTCCTCTCGATCTGATATGGAAAGATTTAACGATGCAAAAACTGTCCTTACCTCTCAGGACGGTTTAACCGGCGTTTTTAGAGCCTTAAAATGAGGCGACATTCAAGGGCAACTATGTATTTTTTCCATCGGTTTCCAATTCTTCCGTTGCTCTTAATCGGGAATCAAGTCAATCGGAGCTCTCTTTATCAAGCAAGACCCTCCTCAAAAACCCGAGACATTAGTCAAGGGTTTTTGGATGGGTAGTTGACTGCGTTAAGCTCCTGAATACACTGGCTTTGAAGTCCATAAGTACTGCCATAAAGTTTACTGCTGCCTCAAAGGGTGTGGAGTGGACACTGAAATAAGAATGCACGTCTCCATCCCCGAGCCACTTGGTGCACATATAGTAATAGTGGTCTGAAGTCAACAGGTGCTTCCATATACGCAGGATTTCGGGGTCTTCTGTTTTTCTCACGAAAGGCTCAAGCAATTTTATTTCCTCAAAACAACGCCTTTGCATGTCGTTTCCAAGCCATGCGCTGGTATCACGTTCCATATCAGCCCAGGAAATAGTTGAAAAGTCTCCAATATCGATCTCGGCTACAGGGGAATATTTTCTGGCAATCTCTACAGGAGTGCTGAATTCCATGCCATTTTTGAGGACTTCTACAGGCAGTCTTTCCAGAAATTTAAAAATTCCGGTTTCTTCCCACTGGTGTTCTCCAAACGTCTCGTAATCCATAAAAATATTAACGCAGTCTTCCTTGACCCCTGAAGCCCATGATGCCCATTTTTCTGCAGTAAGTGGATATCCTTCCCACCATCTTGCCGAAAAACGGTACCCTATATCGTCGCTCAGCTTGTAGTTCCTGAAGAGAATGGGCAGTCCTGAACCTTTTGCCCTGTAGAGTACGTTAGGAGACCTCCCCTCAAGCATATGGTCCGCACCTTCCGTAAGAATTGCCTTATAACCCAGCTCGGAAACGATCTTTGCTACGGTGTTATTGTAAAGAAGCTCTGTGTTTCGGAATACCTGAGGTTTAACCCCAAGAAGGTCGAAAACCATTTTACGGTGTTCCTTCACTTCTTCAATAAACTCTGTTTTATCGTCAAAAAGGCTTGAGAGAGAATGATAACAGGTCTCGTCCAGAAACTCCACAGCTCCTGTTTCTGCCAATTGCCGGAAACTCTCAAGCACTTCTTTTCCCCAGAGTTCACATTGTTCGAGCAGCGTGCCAGTGACCGAAAGGGAAAACCTGAACTCCCCTTTATGTTCGTCGAGGGAGTCCAGAAGAGCCCGGTTTGCAGGGAGGTAGCATTTACGGGCTACTCTTTCAAAAATCTCCCTGTTGCCTCTGTCATCAAAGTAGCGGAAAAATCCGGACCTGTCATCAGGCCAGAACCTGCGCAGCCTGAAAGGCTGATGCACCTGAAAGTACATGCAAAGAGAGGTCATGCCCCTTCCTCCAGAATGGCTCTTCTTAAATCCGAGAGAATGGAATAGTAGTTCACAGCTTTTTCAGACCCTTCACGAGCGTTTCCCGCATTCATTGAATAAAGGATTTCACTCTGCTGGAGGTAACCGAAAACCTGCTTCAGCTTCTGGTAATTAGGTTTTTCTTTAATTCCTGCAAGTTCCTCCCCCACCCTTACCAGTTCCCTCAGGTAGAGCTGTTGCGCATGGTTTCCAACAGCATTGTGCATTCCGTAACGGATTGTCTGTTCGGTCCCGAGAGTAGGAAGTTTCACAGGACGGAACCTGCTTACTGCTTCCGAAGGTGTGATCATTTCAATACCCCTGCTCTTCAGGGCTTCCGGAAAAGCCCGTATAAAATCAGCTATCATGCTCTTGCTCCTGTGGTGAAGGCAGAGGCTTGTGTAATTAAAATAAAGGGTCAGGACATCCCCTTCCATGCTTGCAATCCAGTCTGCGAACTTTTCCGGAATAAGGGGGTAACCTTCCCAGCTTTGTTCTGAAAAGCGCAGTTCAAGGTCTTCACTGAGATTTATATGCCTGAGAAGAATCGGAAGGTGGTTTTCAAAAACAAGGACAGGATCGCATCCATCCAGTATGTTTCTTGACCCTTCGGCAATAAGACGCCTGAACCCCATATCTGAAAGTAAACTCCCCACTCTTTCCGTATACAGAAGTTCTGTGTTCACGAAAGTTTCGGGGTTTACATCCAACAGTTCCCGGAGCATTTCCCTGTAAATCATTACTTCCTCTTTAAACCAGGAAAGGTCAGGATAAAGGGCGCTCAGGGAATGGTAATTGCAGCTTCCAGTAAACTCTACCTTTTTACTTTCTGCAAGTTCCCTGAAAGACTCAAGAAGTTCGGGGTCCCACCTGCACTGTTCCAGAAAAGGACCTGAAAGATCAAAGGCATAGCTTCCCCCCCTTTCAATGGACTCCAGAAAAAGCTCATTAAGGCGCAGAAATTCTCTGCTTGTTTTCAAGAGCCTTGAAAAAATTTGGTTTCGGTCAAAATACCGGTCCATTTCAGGCACCCCGGAAAAGCCCTCTATGGGCCAGTACCACTTGGGACTGTAAGGCAGATGCACTCCCAGACACATGCACACGGCTTTCATAACAGAAGACTCTTGTGCGGAAACGTACTAAAAACTATGGTTTCATTCAGCTTTTTGCCTGGGAAAGGAATTATTGACCATAATCAAAGAAGTTGGTTCCTGATTAATTGAGGGATCTAATCCGGAACCCGGAGAAGGAATCACTCAGTTTTCTCCCCCTGCGCCGCGCGGGGTTGGAACCCGCCTGCCAACCAGATAAAAAACAACTTAAAAGCCAGTACCGCACTTAAAAGAGATAAAAGGAGATAATATATTGGAAACCATCAGGCTGAGGAAATACCTTCCTTAATCTCGAAAACCGCTTTTCGCTTCCAGTAAATATAAGTGCCGCCCAGCGTATCTGACGATCAATCAAAAGATCAGTGAGTTAAAAAAAGTATTTGACTAAAAAGAAAGAGGGGGATGAAATGATCATCCCATCATGAATCTGGTGAGGCTGCCGTAAGCTTCTGCGATTTCTTCTAAGGAAAGGGAAACCTCGAAATTCTTGCCTTTAATTTCAAGGTTGTCGCCTCCAACTTTGCCGATTACGGCATGTGGTACGCCTTTAAGCATTTCCTGTGCAGCTTCGGGCTCGGGTGTTGCAAGCAGTGCCCTTGCGGGAGTTTCTGAGAACAGGAATTCGTCTGCCTGCGTTTCTCCTGCAGCTTCACTGAGGTCTACTTTTCCGCCCAGATCTCTGCACATTTTTGCAAGCCCTGCCCCGATTCCTCCAAGGGAAAGGTCATGTACAGAACTAAGTTTTCCGCTTTTAACAGTTTCGACTATGGCCTTTATAAGTTCAGGAGCGTTCTCCGGGACTGCAGGTACCTTTCCGGCATTTTCAGACCCCATGCAGGCGTAGTATTCGGAGCCTCCCATTTCAGGTGTTGTCTCTCCTACAAGGATAATGCTGTCTCCTGCCTTCACAAAGAAACTTGAGGGCAGAGGAGTTTCGAGATCCACTTTCCCTATCATTCCTATCGAGGGAGTGGGAGGAATTGCAGTCTTGAACTCATCACTTTCGTTATAGAGAGAAACGTTCCCTCCAACTACCGGAATTGAAAACCGTCTGGCTTCATCTCCAAGCCCGAGTACGGCGTTTTTGAACTGCCAGTAGGTTTCAGGACGATCCGGATTTCCAAAGTTAAGGCAATTTACAATAGCCAGGCCCTCTGCACCTTTTACTGCAAGGTTCATGGCATTTTCGATGATTGCAGTCTTTCCTCCTGTGTATGGGTCAAGAAGGGTGGCTCTGGGCTGACAGCCGCAGGTAAGTGCAATTCCTTTTGTGTCGGTAATCCTGAGCACGCCTGAGTCTTCTCCGGGCTTGACAACCGTCCTTAGCTGGACCTCGTGGTCATACTGCCTGTAGATCCATTCCTTTGAGGCAATGTTGTGGGAGGACAGGACTTTCAGGAAAGCCGCTTTCAGGTCTTCCGGAGTTTCCGGTTTTTTGCCTTCTTCCCTTCGTGTGGGAGCTTCGGAGGGTTTCTCGCAGGTAGGAGCTCCTCCTGTCAGAAAACCAATTGGAATATCGGCAACGATTTCCCCTCTGAACTCAACGGTATATGTGGGCTCTTCTGTGAGGTAGCCGACTACAGCCCCATTCAGGTCATACTTCTGGACCAGGGCAAGTACTGCATCGACATCTTCAGGAGCTACTTCAAAGAGCATGCGCTCCTGGGACTCGGCAAGCAGGATTTCATATGCGTTCATGTCAGGTTCGCGCTGTGGAACCGCATCTGCAATAATGCGTGCTCCCAGTCCGCCCTTTGCAGCCAGTTCCGAGCTTGCTCCCCCAAGCCCTGCAGCCCCCAGGTCTTTACAGGATTTTACATACCCTTTTTCGATGGTTTCCAGAGTCATTTCCATGACAAGCTTTTCGGTGTATGGGTCTCCTACCTGAACGCTCGGGCGGTCGTCAGCTTCAGCTGATTCAGAAAGGTCTCTGGAAGCAAAGGATGCCCCTCCAAGCCCATCTTTTCCTGTGCTTGAACCTGCAAGCACTAGCTTATTTCCGGCTTTCTGGGAGCGGGCGGTTATTACTTCGTCTTCCTTGCAGAGCCCGACTGCAACAACATTTACCAGCGGATTTCCACTGTACCGTCGGTCAAAAAAAGTCTCGCCATTGACCACTGGCACACCTATGCAGTTCCCGTACCCTGCGATTCCTTTAATGATCTGCTCAAAAAGGAAGAGGTTTTTAGGGGTATCCAGAGGCCCGAAATAGAGCGGGTCCATGAGGGCTATAGGACGGGCTCCCATAGAGATGATATCCCTCACGATGCCCCCCACGCCGGTAGCTGCCCCGTTATAGGGGTCTACATATGAGGGGTGGTTGTGGCTTTCCATGCCTATGGCAAGCACATATCCATCTTCGAATTTAATAATTGCAGCATCATCTCCGGGACCGATAACAACGTTTTCGCCCGTGGTTGTGAAGGTTTTCAGGAGAGGAGCGCTTGAGCGGTAGGAACAGTGTTCACTCCACATATTTAAAAAACAGCCCTGCTCTACCAGCGTAGGCTCTCGCCCAAGTTCTTTTATAATGATCTTCAGGTCTTCTTCAGGTAACATTGCCTTGCCTCTGATTCTTAAGCCTCTTTTGGATGCCGAAGCTTCGGTTTTTCTTGTAATTTTCCCCTGGAATATCAGGGGTTTCAATGTAGCGTTAACAGACTATGCCGACATAAAGGGACAGGGATTAGATAAATATTTCTTTAAGCACGGGAATGAAAAAGGTTCTGCAAAATAAGTAGCTGCCAGCTCTTTGGGCTATGGAGCCATTGCAGGCTTTATTTGCTTCTGTTTTTGTGTGCTCCCGTGTCTTTTTTACAGTCGTTTTTACTTTTTGCTGTTAAATATTCCAGTGGACGACCAGAAAAATCAGAATCGACTTTATATAAAGAAGCGTAAAACCCCTGAGTCTTTAGCTCAGGGGATATAAGCGTCAACTTCAACCCTGATTTCGTATGTAATATTCTGCCGCATCTTTGCTAACATTACCGATAGTAGACGCAAAATATCCGTCACTCATAACGTATTTTCACCCCAATAATATTTTTTCAGATATTCTTTTTGAGTTTTCCATAACCTGTT
>JBFHIK010000083.1:0-9021 GCA_041596555.1 Methanosarcina sp. | reverse complement strand
GCCTTCTCGATAAGTTAGAGCTCATTGAGGACGTTGAGAATATTATAATCTGCGATATGGCAATCGAGGAAAGGCGCTACTCTGAACTCCACTCAACACTTGAGAAATTTGCGGAGGAATGTAACCTCTATTACATAGACCACCATCCTCTTCCGGAAAGGTGGAAAAAAGAAGCCTGGTTTTATCACGATACGGGAGTATGTGCCTCCGAGCTGACCTACAGAGTCTTTGAAGACCTCCTGAATCAGGAAATGCGGAGGGTAGCAATCTACGGGGCTATAGGCGACTTCTGTGACAACACGCCCTGTGTGAAGAGCTGGGTAAGAGACTGGGACAAAAGAAGTCTCTATTTCCAGGCTGGAACCCTGATCCAGGCAATACTCCAGAAAGGAAAAGAATACGAGTTTAAAAGAACCCTGCTTGAGCCCCTATCAAAGGATGTAATTCCTTCAAATATCCCTGACCTTCTCGAGCTTGCAAGGGAAGCTGCAATTAACGAAGAGAAAATCCGGCTATTTGTTAAAGAACATGTGGAAGTCATGAAAAACAGTGCGTATATTGTAAATACGAATAACTCTATCTCAAAGGCAGCGATCTATGCAGCCTCCTACGGTCAGAGAGATGTGGGAATTGCAGCCGAGTACCGGGAGAGAAAAGGCGTGTATGATCTTAGCATACGTTCCCGCGGAAAGGTGGATATAAATCGTATCCTGCGCTCGGTTGCACCTGAGTTTGGAGGAAGCGGCGGCGGGCACCCTGTTGCAGCAGGAGCGCGTATCCCCGAAGATTCGCTGGAGGTTTTCCTCCGGGTTTTCGATGCCAGAATCGGGGAAGCAAATGAGGTAAAATAAAATGGAAACCAGTAAGACTGCAGCTGAATGCGGCATAAATATTGAGATTATCTTTGTAGGGCGCTCAAATGTGGGCAAGTCCTCCCTTCTCAGGGAGATCTTCGGAGCAAAAGTAAGGGTTGGAAGACGCCCGGGCGTTACTCTGCGTCCCAGACATGCCCAGGAATCAGACCTTCTTATCACGGATATGCCGGGCTTCGGCTTCATGAGCGGAGTGAAAGACCGGAAGCAGGATATTGTAAAAGACCAGACAGTCCGCTATCTCGAAAAGAATGCAGAACGGATCAAACTCGGGGTCCTTGTAATAGACGCCCCGACTTTCCCTGAAGTAGTCGACCGCTGGGATTCAAGGAACCAGATTCCCATAGATGTTGAAATGTTTGATTTCATGAGGGAAATCGGGATTGACACAATAGTTGCTGCAAACAAAATGGATAAAGTAAAAGCAGACGAGTATGACTATCTCCTTGACGAAGTTTCAGTTCGTCTCGGGCTTGAGCCTCCATGGCAGAACTGGAAGCATATCATCGCTCCGATAAGCGCCAAAAAAGGAGATTTGAAAGCCTTAAAGGGGCTTCTCCGGGACAGGCTGCACGAAATGAAAAGAGATGACCTGTTCAAGTATATTTGATCTGTCTTTAAACGGGTAACATCGTTTTTACCCTTTTTATGAAAGTCGAAGGCAGAATGCCCGTTACTTTAGTGGTGGGATGAATGCCGCCAACTTCCCCTATTTTCGCTATTTGTTATCCTCTAAATACTATTCTGTCCTATACTATGTACTGAATTCCTAAGCGAAAACCAAGCAAAGGAAACCAGAAACTCTAATTTGATATTTCTTCACCTCTGGAACAGAGGGTAGAGCCTGTGGACTTATGGACGGTAGTTTGAGGTATGAAGCAGGAAGCCCGTTACTTCAGTGATGGGTAGTTCACCAGTTCTTTTCTAACTCAACAATTTTTGTTATCGAACTCAGCTTTAGAAATCCAGTGGAAGTAAGCGTTTATGGTGGAAGTAAGCCTCTCAGAGCCTTTTCAGCTGCTGGCTGTAGACGCGCCCGATCCTCTGGATTGTATCTGCTTCTTCGGGGTCTTTATCGTCCCTGATGCGGATGAAGCGGGGAAAACGCAGTGCAAAGCCTGAGTCGTAGTTGGGGCTTTTCTGGATTTCCTCAAAGGCGATTTCCAGAACAACCTTTGGCCTTATGGCAAATACTCCTCCGGCTTCCCCTCCTTCCATTAACCCTGAGAGCATCTCTGTGAGTTCTTTTAACTGCTCATCGGTAAGCCCTGTGCCAACCTTGCCAACCTGCATGAAGCGAGATGTCTCGGGGTCATAGCAGGCAACTGAATACGAGCCTATCAGGTTTGCCCTGCGCCCAAAGCCCCATTCTGCCCCTACAACCACCAGGTCAAGGGTTTCCATAAGGGGTTTTTTCTTCAGCCAGTTTTTGCCGCGCTTGCCGGGGGAATATAAAGAGTTCGGATTTTTGACCATGACGCCTTCGTGTCCGGCTCTTAAGGCTTCCCTGTAGATCTTTTCCACAACCTCGAGGTCTCCGGTTATCACCTGCTCGTCAACGCAAATGGATTTTGAGTCCTCAACGGAACTCTCTACACAGGACTCAAGCTCTTTTCGCCGCTCAACAAGAGGAAGGTCAATCAGGGTTCTGCCGTTCAGGTACATGATGTCAAAGAGGTTGAGCTGGATAGGAATTCCAAGCATTTTTTCTTCAACGTCGTACTTGCGCCGGAAACGCTTAAGGATCTCCTGAAAGGCTTTAGGCCGCCCATTTTCATCCACTGCAACGGCTTCTCCGTCAAGGATTGCGGAATCAGCCTTTACATGTTTCCGGATTATTTCTACAAGGTCAGGGAGGGAATTTGTGACGTTTTCAAGTTTTCGTGAAAAAAGAGTTACCGAATTTCCACTCTTGTGGATCTGGACTCTTGCCCCGTCGAATTTCCACTCAATTGCAGCTTCCTTCATATCCCTTATATCGGCATCTATATCAGGGCTGATCTGCGAAAGCATCATCTTTATGGGGCGGTTAATTTCGATACCAAGCGTCTTGAGGTCTTCTATCCCGCCTTTTTTGGCAGTTGCAGCCACTATCCCCAGGTCGTTTGTGACCATTAAGGCATGTTCTACTACATCTACAGGGACGGAAAAGGCTTTTGCAATGGCATCCCTTACAACTCCTTCCCCTACACCTATGCGGAGTTCCTCAAGGGCAAGCCTGGATATGTATTTTGCTTCCCTCGGGGTTGATGAAGTAAATAGAAACTGAAGGTTTCTGACCTTAACTTCCTGCGAGCCTTTTCCGGAAGCTTCGGATGCAGTCTTGAAACGCTGGTAAACTTCAGTTATTGAAAGCTCTGGCTGCTCTTCGAGGAAAGAAGAAAATGTCACCTGGTTTTTTCTTTTTTCTTTCAAAATAAGGAGTGCTGTGTCCCCAATGTCTCCAGTTGTCCGGATAAGAGATTCTATACTTTGTATAGACATGCCTGAGGCTTTGGAAAGAGAGACATAAAGCAGGCTTGTACCAATTCCGAGCTGCTCTCCACTCCAGGCAGGAAAAACCTCACTCATAATAAAATGAGTTGCTAGAGGTAACTCTTCTACGTCAACCTTTTTGAGAAGGTCAGCAACCTTATTTGTAGTTTCTATAGTGCTCGATATCTTTTCAATCGCCTGGCAGGTTTCTGCAAATTCCCTGAAGCTTGTCATGGTCCACGCAGCTTTTTCGTTTTATGTTTTTTTCGGGTTCTGGTCTCCGAAGACCGATATTTCAAGTAATTACCGATTTCCGTAAATTGCAACCAGGTCACTGAGAACTGCGCTTGCTGTTTCTATTGGGCCTGCGCCTTTACCTGTAACCGTAATTTCTCCTGCAAGCTCAGTGTCTATAGAAGCTACATTGAGAGTACCTCTTACAGCGAGAGGGTGGTTGATAGGTACAAGCCTTGGAGCAACATGTATTCTTTCCCTGCTGACCTCTCCTATAAGCTTGATAACATGCCCTCTTTCATAAGCCATTTCCAGGGCTTCAGGCGTTATCTTCGTGATTCCTGTAACCTCAACGTCCTTATATGTTGCATCAAGCCCGAAAATTGCGTTGGCAAGAATTACCAGTTTGCAGGCTGTATCAATTCCTTCTACATCATATTTCGGGTCGGTTTCGGCAATTCCGAGTTCCATGGACTCGGCAAGAATGTCCTTATAACTTGCTCTTTCCTCGAGCATTCTGGTGAGGATATAGTTACAGGTCCCGTTAAGGATTCCTTTGATACTTCTGAGCCGATTTCCTGCAAGGACTTCATTTGCCAGGTTAATTACGGGCATGGAGCCTCCGACTGTAGCTTCGAACCTGAAGTTTGATCCGGCGGCTTTTGCAGCTTCCATCAGTTCTCTGTACTTCAGGGTAAGAGGTCCTTTATTGGAGGTAACAACATCTTTGCCGGTCTCGAAGGCTGCAAACATGTTCTGAAGACCTGCTCCTCCAGTAACAATATTTGTAGGAGTTGTTTCTATTACCAGCTCATGGTCTACGGACCTTATAACTTCAACACCTGTGAGCTTTTCTATGGCAACCGTACCCATTTTCCTCTTGCGGGCAAGGCAGTCAGCCAGATCCACTCCTTCAGGGTTAACAGTAGCCCCTTTAGAATCAACAACAGCAACTACAAGAACTTCCAGCCCTATACTTTCCAGGTACTCTTTTTTCATAAGGAGTACCTCGGCTACACCCTGTCCAATTGCACCAAATCCTAAAATAGAACAGCGCACTGTTTTCATGTTTTCAAATCTCCTAAGTTTTTTCAGGCCTGGATGTCTATTGGGAGAACCATAAGCAGGTCTTTTCTTACCGAGACTTTTTTAAGGATACCAAGCGCCTTTTGCAGATCCTCTTTACCCACAGCATCGATTCTGATCAGGGCTGAAGAAAGCAGGTTAATACCTGGCATGGATAGCGAAATATCAACTACCTCCGCAAATCCGGTTTTGTCAATCTCATCAATTGTGTCCTGGATCCCTGTATGGACCACGTGCCCTATAAGGACTACATTTATGCTCTCTCTGAAACGGTGTTCTCCAACCCTTACGACTTTTATCCCGTTTTCCTCAAGCTTTGCTTTTATTGCTTCGATGTTCTCCGGCTTTATCTCAAGTACAAGCTGTACAGGCACTGTTTTTCTGGGGGTCCGCTTCTGGTGGTGGTGTAAAACAGTTATCAGGTTAGCCTTAAATTCCGAAAGAGGCTGGAGGGCTAAAAGCATCTGCCCGGGCACATCTTTTAATTCAATGTCCATGGAAACTCGCATACTGTCCCTCATGCAATTTATAATAATTCGATATGAAGTCTAAGTAATAATATATTAATTTAGTAAATGTATCAATTTAATAAATGTATCAATTTAATAAATGTATCAATTTAATAAATGTATCAATTTAATAAATGTATCAATTTAATAAATGTATCAATTTAATAAATGTATAAAGTTTAATATCCAGTAATCTTATTCGGCCAGCTTACTGTCAAGGTTATAATAATATATCAGCATATGGATACCGGCTCAATTTCTACTGTTTAAAACTGATTTCATACATTTGATTTCATACATTTGATTTCATACATTTGATTTCATAAAACCTCAGCAGGAAACCCCCGAGGTTTAGTTCAGGGGTAGTTGACAACTTTATTATTAACTTATCTGCTGGTGAATCCTGTATTCTGAATTTAATTCCTGTGTTATAATTTTATTATTCTTTATTTTTATCCTGTAATTCGTTATTATGATCCGTAAGATTTTTGTCCTGACACAAAATTTCCATCAGCTTTATCTCTGGATATTTACCCTGATTTTTACCCTGATAATTCAGTTTTCATTCAATAGCATTTTCTAGGATGTAGAGGGTAATTATATATAAATAAGCAAAAAGGATGTCAAGAAATCTCATGTGCCAGATCTTTCAAACTTTTATTAATCTTTCCTGCTGCTTAGTAGATGAATTCATTTATATAGTTTACTATTTACGGTGTTTGCTATTTACGATTTTTCAAAAAATGTAAGGTAAAGTCTCATTTTATTCTGAAGTGCCATTTCCTCCTTATTCCTTCCTGCTCTGGGATCCCGCCTGCTTGATCGCCTCTCCATCGGAAATTCGGATAATGTTTCCTCTACCCTTTTTAAACTTTTCAACCAATCCTCGTTCTTCAAGATCCGAAAGCATAAGGCTTACTTTGGATTCCGAATACGGGGACTTTTTACGGAGTTCTCTCTGAGTAATTCGGTTTCCATTAGCTCGGATAAGATTCAGAATATCTTTCAGATCGTCAGGCAGGTTTGTTTCAGGGCTTTCCAGATCATCAGGACTCAACGAATCAAACTCTTTTTCAGAGGGATTGATATCTTCAGGCGTGGGATTGATATCTTCAGGCGTGGGATTAATAGACACCTTTAAGTCTTCTGGCAACTTTACATTTTGCTGCACAGGTATCTCTGTCTCAGATATGTTTCCGGCCTGTTCTTCAACGTTAAGAGATGCAGGATGCTCATCGTCGGTCTCTGAAACTCCAATAGAACCGGCTTTATCGGGTTCTGCACTTCCCGAGGTCTCTACCTCTATTGTGATATTTTCAGGTTCTGATCCTTTTAGATTTTCTGTTTTCCCCCGGGAATCGGTTGCCTTTTCAGGTGGTTTTCGTTCTCCCTTTTTTAAGAAATAACCAGCTATTAGTAGGATACAGAGTGCAAGTAAAGCAAAAGCTAAAACAGTGTTTTGTGAGCTTGCTTGAGATTTGGGATCTATTTGGGATTGGGACTCTGTTTGAGATTGGGGATCTACTTGCTCAATATTCAGGTCAACATTTTCGAAGTCCCCCTGGTCGAGAAGATCTTCCTGGTATGTGGGGAAAAGCAGAAGATCGTGAACATAGTCCCCTTCTTCGGCAACTATAACTTCTTTTTTAGCCGTATAAACTAGAATATTCTCTTCAAAATAATTAGCAGTTATCAGGTATGTTCCTTGAGTAAGGTTAAAAGAGTATTTCGCATCCTTTGCAACAAGGGACTGCTCTGGAGTAGAGTTGATCTCAACTAACGAGTTGTTAATGGGTTTGAAACTGTCCCATTCATACACGGTTCCGTGAATCGTCGCCGCAAGTGCGTTCCCCTGAACACACATTAGGAACATGAATACAAAGGCAATCTTGCAGAGCTGTCTAAAATTCACGAAGCCTTAAATGGGTTTTTAGCATAAATCTTTTACTTTTCTTTGTAATAAGTTCATAGACTGAAGGCAAATTAAAGTTTTATCAAGAAAATAAAGATACTATCAAGCTTGGAAGCTCATATATTGTCATAAATTAGTTTTATTCCGAAAAGTATACTTATATGTCCCTATCCCAATATGACAGTATCTTAACTTGCCAAAGGAGGCGGTCAGATGAAAAAATCAAAAATTGTCCGATATCTGGCTTACGTTGCATTCATCTTAATGTTATTTTGTGTTCTACCGGGAGGATCACTTGCTACCAAAGACTCGTCAGAGAATGGAAATGGGATACAGTATGCAGGCGAGAGCATTACAGGTTCCGAAAATGATGAAAAAAACAGTATAGAGAGTGTTAACGGCACTGAGAATTCTTATCCTGAAAATATGCAGGATCAAGACGGAGTCCAAACACAGGATCGAGATCAGATTTCTGCGTATAATCTTGAAAAAAAACAGATGAATGAAGCTCTCCAGCTGCAGAAGACCGAATATAGGGGAGCAAAAGAGGATTTCCTGAAAGTAAAAAATCAAATTCGGAGCGGAAAGCTTGGCCCCAATTCTGAAGAAGCTGTAAAGGCCACAAGAACCTATCTTAACTCAAGTATTAATTATATGAGAATCCACCTGGTAAACGTAAAAACCAACATGCGTTACTCGAATGTAAATGGAATTGAGGAAAGAATCGTTGCCATAGACGAAAATCTTAAACTGCTTGAGGCTGAACAGGCCAAAGTTGCAAATGCTTCCAGCCAGCAAGAATTTTTAGTTACGGTCGGATCCTTGCGTGAAGTATGGAATAATGCGCAGAAGATCAGCCTTAAAGGTGCAGGACAGACCGTTAGCCAGAAAATAGGGACATTCCTTGATAAATCTGTAAAACTGTCTGAAAAACTCGAGGCTGAAATTGCGGGTCTTAACGAAACTGGTGTTCACACAGCTGATCTTGAGACACGGCTTGACAGTTATAATTTATATCTAATAGCTGCTCAGGGGAAAAAAGCAGCTGCAGACTCTATTTATGAAGATGAGAATGCTACCCTGGAAAACCTGGTAGTGGCAAATAATTACCTGCGTGAAGCTCTTAGTAACGTCAATAAGGCAAACCAGATACTCAGAGTAATTTTCGACGAACTGAAAGAATATAAGCACGAAGAAGTTTATGAAATTGGACTCGAAAATAACATAGAAACCAAACTTAATAATACCATAAGTATAAACAATACTAATAATAATTAATCTGTATAAATGGCACTTCTGTAAACAAAGCCTCTCCGGAAGGAGAAAACCAGTAGCTAATGGAGAACCGAAAACTTCTCTGAGGATATATTGGAGAATTG
The DNA here is from genome assembly GCA_041596555.1 of Methanosarcina sp. Lineage (GTDB taxonomy): Archaea > Halobacteriota > Methanosarcinia > Methanosarcinales > Methanosarcinaceae > Methanosarcina. The sequence goes on along the minus strand of JBFHIK010000083.1, from coordinate 554 downwards.
AAGGAGGCAGAAAATGGTTAAATTCGCTCACCTGCTTGTACTTTCAGCTTTATTTTTCTGGCTTGCAGGGTCCGGTTGCATCGGAAACGATGCATCTGAAGAGGAAATAGTCCCAAATGTTTCCGAGCTAGGGAATGGGACACCAGGCGGTCCGGGAATGGAACTTACCCCGGCTGAGGTTCAGGAACTTGACTCTGATATGGTCGACCTTGAGAACCTGCTGGATAATGCAAGTACTGAGGAAGAAATAGTAATTGAAGAACTGTGAATCTAAAGTTAATAAACGTGAAAGTAGCTGAAAACGGTGAGATGGGAAGAAAACAGAATAAAGTAAAATAAGAGTAAGTTCGATTGAGATATAGATCTCACATGAAAAATAGCTTTTCTCACTCTCGTTTCCTCAAAATCTTCTTTTCAGGGATTAATATCTTTGATCCAGTTTCTTTCATTCAGTTCCGCTCTTTTAGTTTCGTTTATCCTGTTTTTCGTTGTAAGTTTCATCTTACCTCAGCAGGAGACCCCTTCCTCGCCATTTCCGGCTTGCCGGAAATGGC
>JBFHIK010000082.1:0-9027 GCA_041596555.1 Methanosarcina sp. | reverse complement strand
GGAAAGTGGCTCTGATAGGAAAGTGGCTCTGATAGGAAAACTGATCATGAAACAGGACATAAGATTAACAAAGACTATTGGGGTGTTGCATGTCTTCGGTGGAGGAACGTGACCTGGCTGAAGTCAGGATGATTGAAGAGGGATTCAGGAAAGCCTATGATGGAGATGCTAAAGGGGTGGCAGATGCTTTTAGCAGCCTGAGGGATTTCGCAGTGCAGTTGATACATATGGATATTACTGCAGAACACGAGCTCGATGCAAAAGCTCTGATAATTGCTATGGGGGACATAGGCAGGGCGGTTGCCGAAAAAAGAATGGAAACCGCATCCATAGCCTCAGTCCGATCTCTTGGGGAAGTGGCTGTCGAGGCTGCAGATCAGAAAAGAGAGTCTCTTGCATTAAAAGCACTTTCCGGGCTTGGAGGGCTTGCTCTGGAATTTGCAGGAAAGGGAATGGATGCTGTGGCAAGAAATGCAGCCGAATCCCTGGGAAACTTCGGGAAAGAATCTGCAAGGGCAAAAATGGAGGTTCTGGCAAACCTTTCTGAGACTTATCTCATGCAATTAGCCAGAAAAGCAATGGATGAAAACCTCTCCGAGACCTGGACTGCCGCCGTAAACTTCCTTGGGGAAATAGGGGCTTCTTCAGTCGGGCAGGAAATGGAGAATAGTGCGGTCGGGGCTGCAATCCTCCTTGAGGAGCTGGGTACTGCTGCTGTAAGGAAAAGAGATGAACCTCAGGTAGAGGTTGTGATCCAGGCACTTGGAAAGCTGGGAAAAGCTCTTGATCGGCAGGGTTCTAAAAGTGCACTTATCCAGACTGTATGGGCTCTGGAAACCCTCCGGGTCCTTGCACTGGAATATGAGATGAAAACGGCTGTTGCTGCAGGGAAGCTGGCACTGGAATCGTTAAGTACAGCAGGAGTCCACGATGAAGAACAGAACCTGGAGAGAATCCAGGAAATAATGAAGTTCCATCAGCGTCTCCTTAGAAGAAATTGACTTACAGTAACTGATACAGTAACTGATCAACAAAAAGTTGACCTGTAAAAGCTGGAAGGAAAAGACAGGGGTGAGGACTCCGGAACTGAAATAAATCCAGGCAGGTCTGCATTTCTTAAAAATTAGTGTGAATTCCAGGATGGTTAAGAGATATTATAATAGAATACGGAAGTTGACTTCAATTCTTTAGACTTCAATTCTTTAGATTTCAATTCTTTAGACTTCAATTCTTTAGACATAGTTTCCACTTCACACTACCACAAAAACGTATTAGAAAAAGAAATTAAAACATATTAGAAAAAGAAATTGGGATTTGGTGCTCCGGCCGGGATTTGAACCCGAGTCTTCGGCTCGAAAGGCCGGAATGTTTGACCGGACTACACTACCGGAGCACATTGCATCTCACAGCGAGGTCAACAATATACCTTGTAATATATAAATCTGTCCCTTCTCTGCGAGCTTATTGCGCAATTTGTTAATCAAACACAGTTTATCTGGTCTTATATTTCGGACAGTATTCACTATTTTTACCAGGTGATCCATTACTGGCTGAACAATATATAATAAAAATACTATATTCAAAGCTCAGAAAAAAACATATTAGAAAAAGGAATTGGGATTTGGTGCTCCGGCCGGGATTCGAACCCGAGTCTTCGGCTCGAAAGGCCGGAATGATTGACCGGACTACACTACCGGAGCATTTTGGTTGTACTTAAGTGAATTTAATTTCCCTTATCGAAGGGGATTCTTCAATAAGGGGTTCTCATATAAATAGTTGTCCATTGCGGGCAACTATTGAAGAGTATCATTTAAGATCTGTTACGATCTTTTAAGACCTTTCAGGTTTCTTTAGACCTTTCAGGTTTCTTTAGACTTTACCAAAGTTTTTGATTTATCTCAATTATCGTTCAGATCTCTTCTTCAATTTTATCCTCATCTTCGATATACATGTCTTCTTCGGATTCTCCAGATTCCTCAGCGTTTTCTACCATAAGGTTTTCGATCCATTCGCTGAGTCTTCCGCAGTACTCGGGCTCGCAATCCCCGGTACAACCAGTACAGGCTGAAAACAGATCCCTGGAGAGCAGAAGATCGTATTTCTCTTTGACCTCCTCTTTTGCTTTCAGGAGGTATGTCCGTGCTCCGTTTGAGACTCCCACCTCACGGATAATAAGGTCCTTGTCCAGAAGCTTTTTTATGATTCTGGAGCATTTTCTGCTGTCGATATCCAGCTCTTTCCAGATAACATTCTGGAAAACGCCGTCTTTATGCCTTCTTATTATATTGTATGCTTCGTCTTCAAGATCCATGCCTGCTTCCACACTAATGAGGTTCCTTCTTCAGACGTTTCAGTCTTCAACAGGAGTGATCAGTATGATGTTATTGCCCCGAAGTACTACAGAACCAAGGGAGCGGACTTTTTCCCCTTTTACGATCTCCATTGTATCTACAAGATGAAGATTCATATAGTCGTCCACACTCTTTAGAGTGCCTTCAAGCAAATTAAGGTCGCCTTTCATTTCTACCTGGATCCTTGATCCAACGATTTTCTGAACTTTTTTATTTGGGAACAAAATTAAACCCTCGCTTATTTATTATGGATTTTCGGTTCCCCGTACTCCCGGGTTCCTGCTTCTCTTATTTCAAAGCCGGCGCAGGGCAAATTGTGTCAGGGCTGTATAAGCATTTACAATAAGCCTGCTGCCTTTATCAGCTGCTTTCTGCCAGCAACTGAAAAACAATTCCAGATCGTCACTCCACCGGCTCTTAAGAAAACTGAAATTACATATCCTTTTCAGAGATATATAACCATCGATGTAAGGGAGTGTTAGGAGAGCCTGGTGGGTATCTCAAATATTAAAGAGTCCTGAGGTTAAAACGAAGTGAAACCTGCACCAAAAAGAAAGTAAGTTAAAATAGGTTAAGTACTGCAGTCCTACATTTGGGTAGTCTTTATAATTTTATGCAGCCTTAACACTCTAAAACTCAGACTTCCGGATCAGGCTATTCTGCGGGTATTAACCACGTAATATCTGGCTTCAACAATAACCTGAACTTAGATGTAACCCTGAATATCAGTGCTTTCATCAACTTTTGCGGGCTCTTTTTTGGTCATTCTCGGAATCGATCTTGAAATGGGCCCGAAAACGGATTCATACTCGTTTATGTGCTGGGTCAGCCAGCGGTTCAGTTCAAGAGCTGCAACAGGAGAGAGTATCACTTCGGCTTCAACGCGCCTTTCGATAACCCTGGACTCTGAGGCATCCCCGAACATCTTTGGAGTATCATTGTAAAAACCGATCCTGAAATCGTAAGGGCTGTGCCCGCCTGCAGCTCCGATTGCATATATCTGCCTGAAGTCTTCAGGCTTTAGAAACTCAATTGTGATACTCTTTTTCCCTTTTTTGGAAGCTGCGCTTTCAATATTTTCCCTGGATTCGACATTTTCGGCCATAAAAATTACCTCTGTGCTTTGTTCTTGTGAGAACCCCGGTATCCGGGTTCTGGTTTTTGCCAGTTATCCAATATACTGGCAGGTTACTCTTTGCAAGTTATTTTTCCCGGCGTGGACAGGAATATTTACCTCTTCATAACTTATAAATCACTTGTCTACAAAAACTTTTATGATTTGTTCAGCCCTGGACTTTCTTCTTAAGCTTTTTTGCTTCTTCTGTGACTCCCTTTTTCGAATGGACCCTTGCAATCAGTTCCACAGCATCAAGGTTACGTACTGCCCCGTCCAGATACCCAAAAACATCGCCCTGGTATGCGGAAATGCCGTACTTATCCTCAAGTACCTTAATTATCTGGGAAGGGTCCAGACCTTCCGTACGCAGCCGGATAATCTTCTCCGAAAACTTCTGTTCTGCGCACCCGCAGTAAGGTGAATCTCTGCATGTGCAGGTTAAAAAATCCGAGGCAAAGTTCAGCATAAGTACCCTTATTTTTTGGTCCAGCTGGGACAGAGATTCTCCGTCAAAGACAATATCAAGGGCTGCTCCCTGAAAAACCCTCGAAGGCATGTTCACATGAAGAGAGCTTCCGATCTGGTTTGAATACTTGAAGTATCCAGCATCGAAAAACTCCAGATTGGTTACAATTTTAATGGGACTGTTTTCCGCAAGCACGGCATCTCGAATCAGGAAAGCTTTGGAGACCGGAAGGAAATGGGCTGCAATAATTTTCCCGAATAGGGTAAGTGTTACTTTATTTCCCTTTTTCTCAAGGAATCTGTAGCTATGGAGACGGGAAACCAGTTTATCCAGGTCAAAGCCCCCAAACATAAGGGAATGAATCTTCCTTAAGTCCTGGATCGAAGAGGTAACAGCAACTGATGCAAGAACCTCTTCAAGCTGTTCGGCTTCCCCGTACTCGACTCCTGCAGAGAGCATCTCCCCCTGCAGTAACTTGATTGCAACCTCTTCTTCAGTATCTGACTGTGAACTTGAATAGGATTTCCCTGGCACGGGCATAAGCACGACAATGCCCCGGTCATGGTAATCAGGCCTGCCTGCCCTTCCGCTCATCTGCAGAAACTCCTGGACTGAAATCCAGTCTATACCCATTGCAAGGGATTCAAATATAACCTGGGAAGCCGGAAAATCCACCCCAGCTGCAAGAGCAGCAGTGGTCACGATTACCGGAAGCTCCCCTTTTGCAAAAAGGGTTTCCACCTTTTTTCTTTCATACTGCGAAAGCCCTGCATGGTAAGGAGATGCCTGGATTGACAGGGCTCCTGCAAGCTTATGGCAGTTTCTCCTGGAATTCGTAAAAACTATTGTCTGTCCCCTGTGCTTTTTCGAAGAGAACATTGAATACTCTTCTTTTGCAAGCTGGGAAATCAGTTTTGCCTTTTCGTTTTCCTGGCAGAAAAGGAGATGCCTGTCCAGGGGGACCGGCCTGTGTTCATAGTGGATAAGCTGGGCTCCGAGTTTCTTTGCATAGGCTTCGGGGTTTGCAACGGTTGCAGAGAGGTAAATAAATTGGGCTTCAGGTGCTGCATAGCGAAGCCTTCCTATAAGCCCGTCCAGCCTGTGCCCCCTTTCCTGGTCTTCGAGCGTATGGACTTCATCTATAACAACAGTCCCTATTTTGCCAAGAAAATCAGCATTTCCTGAGCGGAGCATGTGGTCTACGCCTTCATAGGTTCCCACAATTATGTCCGCATTCGGGCTTGTATGCATTTTCACGCGCTGAGAGGTCTTTATGAGAATTGCACCGATCTTTATGGAGGTTGTGATCCCGAGCTTTGAATAACGTTCTGTAAACTGGTCATACTTCTGGTTTGCAAGGGCAACAAGGGGAACCAGGTAAAGCATTTTCCCTTTTTTATCCAGCAGATTCTGGACCCCAGCCATCTCCCCAATTAGAGTTTTCCCGGTTGCGGTTGCAGAAATTACAAACTGGTTTTTTCCTGCCAGAAGCCCGGCTTCTACAGACAGAGCCTGCACGGGGAGCAGAGTTTCGGATTTCTGGAGAAGCAGTTCTTTGAGTTTTTTTGCAAGGGGGAGGTTTTTTACCCTGACCGTAGCTTCAGAGGGTTTTGTCCGGATAGTATCATAACGTGTGAATTCGGGGTCCAGTCTCTCAGGGCTCAGCATACGGATTGTCCTGTCAAGGTCTCTTGTTTTGTGGAGAACCTTCTCAAGGAAATCAACCGATTTTTCGCCGTACGGTGCGTCTGCTGAACGGACTGACCGAAGCAATTCTTCTTTTGCACAATCTTCACAGATGAGCTCATCATGGTACTTGATGGACTTGCTGTTTACAAAGTTAAAACGTTTATTGATCCAGCAGTGTTTGCAGATCTTTACCTTATCTGCACCGAGTTGAAAGCCTTTGAGCATTTCAAGAAAAGCCTCTTCACTTGAAGGGTCCCCTCCTTCTGCGAGCATAATCCTGTTTGCACTGCGCAAAAGCTCTATGAACTGCTGGGGAGGAATGAATTCCTCATTTTTGCCGGTCAGAAGCCGGATTTTATGAGGGCGTGGACCTTTATAACTGTCCTTTATATGGAGCTCAGCTATGGAAAGCGGCTGCTTCATCCGGTCCTTTATAGTCATCACTACAATTTTTGATTTTTCAGCATAGCTTAGGACCCAGAGCGTCATTGTTTATCCTGATATGTGAATAATATAAGTAAGCTTCCTTCCGGAATTCGAAAAATGATAGTATTCTGTCGTCTTTCCGTCTTCTTGCCGTCTAAGACTACAGCAGCACCTGTGAAAACAGAGGTAAAAAATGCGGGTACGTATTTAAGTAACTCTTCTAGATTAAAAACATTTTTCAGGGCATACCACCTGATTTTTCCTGTAGTGTATGCCTTCCCGAGCACTTTTTTCAGAGTATCTCCATGTATCTTCGTATATAGCATCTATCGTATTTATATTTTATCACTTATGTATTATATAATAGTCGTTTTGGTTTGTTTCATGAGAACAAAAATCCTGGTTTTCAGAACACTGATCTTCGGTTGAGCCAGAATACAGGTTCAGATGAACAGGAAATTAAGCTCGATAAAAAGACCGGTTTAAATAGAGAAGTTCAGTTGATACTTTCCCATATATTCTTTGAAAATCTTAAAGGCAGGCTCCTTCCTTTGCAAACCTGCACATACAGCTCCGGGGCTCTGGAATTTTTTCAATCGCATCCGAGAGAATTTCGAAGATTGAGTCCTGCGCCTTCCCGACAACTTCTGTGACTTCATCTGCGGTTAATTTCTGGGTGGTCATCCCGCATGCCTGGTTTGTAACGATGGCAAGGGAAGCGTAACAGAGGCTGAGTTCCTTTGCAAGAACTACTTCCGGCACGCCCGTCATGCCGACAACATCTGCAAACTGGCTCATCATACGGATTTCAGCCCGGGTCTCAAAGCGGGGACCTTCAGTGCAGGCGTAAATTCCCTCGGTATAGGAAAGTCCCTGTTTTCCCAGGGCAGACTTAAGGGCCGCCTTTATTTCAGGGCAATAGGGCTCAGTAACATCCACATGGACAGTTTTATCGTCATAAAAAGTCGAAGGCCTGCTGCGGGTAAGATCAATGAAATCATCAAGCAAGACAAAACTGCCAATCGGATGCCCACGCATTGACCCGACCGAGTTTGTGGAGATTACGCGTTTTACCCCCAGGGAGTGCACGGCCCAGATATTTGCCCTGTAGTTAACTCTGTGCGGGGGGATATGGATTTCTTCGGCATGCCTGGGAATTATTGCAACGCTTCTTCCATTTATACTGGTTATATAAGCAGTAACCTCCCCATAGGGGGTCTTTACCGGCTGGCTTTCACAGTCCCCGTAGGAGTTAAAACCCACACCTCCAAGTACTGCAATTTCTGCAATTTCAGCTGCATTATCCATTTTTAGATCTCCTTTCCCGCGTTTTAATACTAAAGTTATTAATACTCAACTGATTGATTTCTCCGAGGTTCATGCGATTTTTTTATTTCTTCTTCTTTTAACGCTCTTCTCGTTTTCCAGAGTCTGGTTTGACAGGGAATACTTTATCCCCGCAAGTGCAATGAGGATTGCAACTGCAACCGAATATACAAAGTACTGCAGCGCAAGGGAGGGAGCACTTAAGAACCCTTCCGATATGGAAGCTACTGCCAGGATGTATGTGCTTGCCCCCCAGAAAAGAAAGCCGGTTGCGATCACGAAGAGGGAGAGAGAGATATTTCTATATATGGGCCTTTCATCCATCCTTAAATCGAAAATCTTTCCAAAGTTCGCAAGCAGGAGGGCTGCTGCGTACCACCAGACAGATACATTGATGAAGACCGAAATAAGAGTCAGGGTGCCGTGATACCAGACCCCTTCTGCAGAGTAAAGTTTCCAGACCTCCAGAGCTCCGTATACAGTGGCTACAAGACTGGTCAGCAGGGCAGCAGTGTAGCTGATGAAAACCATTCTCTGCTCAAGGAAAGCATCCCAGAGCCTTTCTTTTTCGAGGGCAACAATATCATCAAGCCCGAAGCCCCTGTACAGCATGTAAAGCCCGACAGCTGCAAGAATTCCCACAACTGCCCCTTCGGGATAGCGGGCAAGCAGGAAGATGGCATAAATAAGAAAAGCAAGGCCTATAGGCACAAAAAAAGTCTGAGATATCTTGGGATCGCTGAAGGCGTGCTTGAGGATATAATATGTGCTTTCCAGGTTTTCACTCTGCATAACAACAATACGTTTTACGGAGTCGATTTTCATTCTGGACTGCACAATAGGGACAAGAGTTTCATCCTCTGCCCCATCCGAGACAAAGACGGCTCTCCGCACGTCATTCTTCTGGAGATAGAATTCAAGCTGGTCGGCGATCTTCTGATCTGAGATCACTCCAACATTCTTATCACCTGCAAAAGAGACGATCTCAGCGTCAACTCCTTTTGCCCGAAGCTCGTCAAGGATCCGGATCCCTCCAAAAATCGTATTCGTGTCCGAATCCTCAGGGTCAGCAATCCCGAGTGCAACTGCTGCCTGAACATTTGCCTCCCGCCCTACAATGGGAGTTCCCATTTTTGCTTTTTCGCCGAGGTCGTTATCCCTGTCTATGCATATAACTAAGGTCTGCATGTCTCCTCAATTGTTCTGACAAAACGTTTTTGAGATTCCGGAGGCAGCTGGAAAAGCATATTCACGGAGCTTCAATCCGGGCGCTTTTCCACCTAAAAGCACTTATCCCTTTTTAAGGATTAAGGGAATCATCAGGGAGCTTACGTTGATCCGGAACATACTGGCTATTGCAAAACTGTTAAACTATCCTTTTACAGCATACTATTTCAATTTATCATTTATAAGTATGCTACCCAGGATGCCTGAAAGGCCCAAGCTTTCCCTTATACCAAGTTTTCCCTTATATATTCCTGCGCTCAATTTACCCCTTAAAAACCTGATTTCCATCAGGATGTGATTTTACTCCCACACAACCCGTTTTCACCTGTACAACTTCTTAAATTCATTTGAACAGGGAAACTCCCATCAGGGAACTGAATAGCACAAAGACGAGAACCCATACAAGAAGCATCGCAACTGCACCG
>JBFHIK010000081.1:0-9061 GCA_041596555.1 Methanosarcina sp. | reverse complement strand
CCCCGACAATAACGACGTCTCCGCCGTAAAGACCGCGGGGATTAAAGATATCTTCCTTCTTTGCAAGCTCTTCGTCTGTTGTGTCGAAAATCTTGCCGTTCTCAAACCTACCTGTGTAGTTTAACTTTATGAAATCGCCTTTCTGAATTGCCATAATTCTCAACTCTTCTATAAATTAATTAAACTTGATAAGCAAGGAAATTATCCATTATCAGTTAAATTCCTGAACTTTCCTAGTAAACGCGTTTCACGCTATAGAACTCTGGCTTTAATAAGCTTTTTGGGAACCAGCAGGGTTGCCTGATCCCTCGCTGATCTTTGCAAAAATTCTAATTTAGGAGAAATTCACCCGAAACCAGCATCATCTGCCATTAAATGAAATTTATGGAAAAGATTCAGCCTGTAAAAAGGAAGAATAGTCACTTTCATTTTTGTCTTAGAACCTGTCCTCTGAGGCAAAACCGTCCTTTTTCGCAGCTTTGTCAGGCAGGAACAGAAGTTCCGGCAAGAAGCCTTTTGTCTGGACCAGTCTGTTCATACCTTCATTTCGTCAGTTGAGTTTCCTGTTTCAGTCTGATACCTATTTAATCCACTGCCTTTTCACAGCCTTTTGGAAAATTCACCTCTACGGCTGTTTATGGTAGTTACATCAAGATAGTTAGTTCGACTTTTTGAAATAAGGTCCCTTGAGCTATTTCAGCTACTCCAGCCGTAAACATCTTTTGAATTAAACATAACTCCGGAGTTTCATAATTCCCATCCTTTTACTGTTTATTTATCTTAACACAATAAAATATTAAATATAACCTTGAATATTATATTTAATGGGGATTAGGGGATATAGTGGATTTTATCTGTTTAGATAACTGGTTTGATCTTTCATTCAATTAGACGGCTGAAGCCAGAAAAGTCTGACAGAAAGGGTCCCATATTCAGGAGAAAAGTATGGAAAAAAGACTTATGAGAATAGGGATTTCCCTTCCGTGGGAGCTTCTGAATAAATTTGATAAGGCCCTTCTGAAGAGAGGATATTCCTCACGTTCTGAAGGCATAAGGGATGCCATAAGAACATATAACCAGCACTATGAATGGATGCAGCAGATAGAGGGCAAAAGGACTGCAACCCTCTCTCTTGTGTACGACTGCTCAAAAAAAGGCATAACAAGTACCCTGGCAGAAATTCAGCATGAATACATGGATTTGATAAGCTCTTCAGTCCATTTCCATATGGAAGAAAATTTCTGCTTTGAAGCGATAATCCTCGAGGGGGACGGAGAAAAAATAGTGGAGCTGGCTGAAAAAATCCTTAGTTTAAAGGGAGTTAAGCACTCCAGATTAACAACTGTGCCTGAAGAGAGGACAGAATGAACGGAGATAAATGAAAAAAGCTTATCCAATTTAAAGCTTATCCAATTTAAAGCTTATCCAATTTAAAGTTTATCCGATTTAAAGCTTATCCGATTTAAAGCTTATCCAATTTAACAGATGGCTTAAAACTCGTCTAATGGCTGATTCCAGGATAAAATTTTAAAAACGCCCTGTAGACCCCCTAATTAATAAAACAATTTGTCGATGTTTAATTCTCATGGACTTTTCATAAAAATTATTGATAAAAATTGTTGTTTTATGTTTAAGGGATATATATGAATCTTACAAAAATCCACCCAAAAACAGATTTATTTGTAAGAACTCTTAAAAAAACACTATGGGATACGGCAGGGATTTTTCTTTTAAAGAGTTGGGAGCGAATAGAGAAAGAAAATATAGGAACTATTGAAGATACCATGCTTCCGGAAATCCTTAGAATTCAGGCAGAAGGATTTAAAAATGAAAAGCCAGACGAAATTATGAAATATTCAAATAAATTCAGAAACGTTTTTTATGTAATTAAGAGCCAGGATAAGGTAGTAGGCTACTGCACGTATCGCCTGAAACCAGAACTGTCGTTCAAAGGGCTGAAAAAAAAATCTGTCGTTTATTCGATTGCAATTGACAATAAATCCAGAAATCAGGGATTTGGCAAGAAGCTTCTGGAAGAAAGCATAAAGGAAATGAGGCTAAATAGAGTGTCATCTGTCTTCCTGTATGTAAATGTAAACAATGCCCCTGCCCTAAAATTATACAAGAAAACAGGCTTCTTGATAGTCGAAGAAGTAGAAAACATATGTGGGCAAAATGAGAGATGCTACAAAATGGAACTTAAACTTTGTTGATTTAATTTCCATGAATCCTTCCTGAAAAATGCTTTTCTTACAATTTAATACTTAATATGGTTGTTTTCAGTGAGAATGTTTTATACAGCGGATCTTTTATATAAGAGTGAGAATTTAGGTGAACTACCCACTAAATATAAAGATTTAACGAGCTTCCTGTGTCATCCTTCGGACTATTGTCCACAAGTCAGGCAGGCTCTACCCCGTGTCCGATTAAAATATATACTTGAGCTTCCTTTCGGATTCCAGTTTTCGCTGGGGCAGTCTCCAGTCCTTAATTGGGATTAATCGAAGTCCTCCAGTAACTTCCAGACTATTGTGCGACATACTTCCTTAAAGCCTTTTTATGGTAATCAAGGATTAAAAGGTATGTTTAAATAAAAATGCGGTTTACAGTCCATTTGATTAACAACTTTATATCTGCAGCAAAAGAAAGGGTTTCTTTTAATAACAGCAATGATAAAAACAGAAAATTATGTCAATGGCTTTCCACTTAAAGGTGATTCTATGGGTCCCACAAAAATTTATATGAGATTTGTTTCATTTTTAGAGAGTTTTAAGAGACTACTGTGGGATGCTATAGGGGCCCGTCTTCTAAAAGAATGGAAACAAACCGAGAAGGAAAATATTGTACCTGTAGATGAAACTATGCTCCCCGAGATCCTTAGAATTCAGGCAGAGGGATTTGATAGTAAGAACGAGGAAAATCTTATAAAATACGCAAAGAAACTAAGAAAAATCTTTTACGTAATTAAGAACCAGGACAAAATTGCAGGCTATTGCATATATTACCTGAAACCGGAACTGTCGTTCAAAGGGCTGAAAAAGAAATCCGTAGTTTACTCAATTGCAATAGACAGGAAATTCAGGGAAAAAGGATTTGGAAGGAAACTTCTGGAAGAAAGCATAAAGGAAATGAAGCTAAATGGAATATACTCTATTCTCCTTTATGTAAATGTAAATAATGCCCCTGCCATAAAGTTGTACAAAAAAATGGGTTTTCAGATAATCAGAACAATAGAAGGCGTATGCGGCCAGGAAGCGACATGCTATACAATGGAGTTAAAACTTGCCTGATTACTCCCTCAATTGTATTTAAAACTGGCATTTTCCTGCAGGTGTTTATAATTTCTAAAAAGCATTACCTTATGAGATACTCTCCTTTTCTTACGATTCTCATTTCATGACAAAATGAGCAGGATGCCAGTCATTTAAATGATGGGCAGTTCACCTTACAAACCCTTCATCTTTGAGGCTCACGTACCTGCCTTCTCCTATGATTATATGGTCAAGAATATCGATCCCGAGGAGCTTTCCTCCTTCAACAAGTTTTTCCGTAACCATTATGTCCTCCCTGCTCGGGCTCGGGTCTCCTGAGGGGTGGTTGTGGACCATGATCACCGATGCTGAGGATTCAAGAAGAGCCAGCTTAAAAACCTCACGCGGGTGCACGATGCTTGCGTTCAGGCTTCCGACTGATACTACTTCTTCTTTCAGGATCTGATTTTTTGTATCGAGGTACAGTGTTATAAATTTTTCTTTTTTTTGTTCGCGCATCTTAGGATACATCAGGGTATAGACATCCTTTGGAGAACAGATTTTCCGTTTCGGTTCTTCCACAAAGGTCTCAAGCCGCCTTGCAAGTTCGAAAACTGCAGCTATCTGGGTAGCCTTTGCTTTTCCAACCCCCTTAACCTGTGTAAGCCTTGAAACATTTGCAAGGCTGAGTTGCTTGATGCTGTATGCCGATAATATCCGGTTGCACAGGCTGACCACATTCTCTTCCCTTGACCCTGTCCTCAGGACTATCCCCAGCAGTTCAGCGTTTGAAAGGGCTTCCGGCCCGTTCTTAATTAGCCGCTCCCTGGGGCGCTCTTCTTCAGGAAGGTCATGAATCCTTATTTTGGTTACTTCCACTTTCTATCCCCCATATTCCCATATTCCCATATTCCCATATTTCGTCCTGACCGAACAGGTACTCATTGCTGGCACACCTGCTGTATACAGAGCGTAATCTTTGCAGAGCGCTAATCTTTGCAGAGCGTAATCTTTGCAGAGCGCTAATCTTTGCAGAGCACTAATCTGTACCCTTATTAGCAGTAACAGTTCAGGCTGACAGTAAGTTATATTATGAACAGTTATTATTAACAGTTTTAATATTTGAACCTTTTCAGATAAAGTCTAACTTGCATTAAAAAGATCCAATATTACTATTATCTGGAAAGAAATTAATAATACCCTGACATACACGAGTTGTATTTAAATCGAGTCGGGGAAAAGGCGCCGACCCTTACTTATACCGGGAAGTTCATAAGGCTCTTTGATGAAGGTCATTTCTGTTGTAGGGTATAAGAAATCGGGCAAAACAGCCCTTGTTTCAGCCCTTGTCCGGCAACTTTCCGGATTTGGGACAGTAGGTACTGTAAAGCACATGGGAGAACAGCGCCTCAACCCGGAGGAAACAGACACCGGCAGGCACGTCGATGCAGGGGCAGATATGGTAATAGGGATCACGGGCTCTGAACTTGTCAGTTTTTCCAGAGATTCCGACCTTGAAGATGCCCTTGATATGCTCTGCGACCGCGGGCTTGATTTTGCAGTTGTGGAAGGGTTTAAGGGCAGCAAGCTCCCAAAAATCTCTCTGGGCAACCTTGAAGGCGTCTCTAACGTCATCATGAAACTTCCGGAAAACTCCGATATACATGAGGAACTGACAGCCTCCCTGGTCGGAATGGCCCTTGCCCAGCCTGACCACTACACCCTGGACGCGCTTATAAAGAAAATCCGGAAAAACCCGGCTATAAGGAAAGCAGGAGCAATCGGCACATTTACCGGTATCGTCCGTGAGCTTGCAGGAGAGGAGAAGACAGCCAGGCTCGAGTTTGAGAAATACGAACCTGAAGCCTCAAAGGCCCTGGACAAAATCCGGGAAGAAATCAAGCAAAAAGAAGGCATCCTCGAAGTCCTGATCCACCACAAAACCGGCGTCATTGAAGCCGGAGAAGACATAGTTTACATTGTCATCGCATCCGCCCACAGGACTGAACTCTTCCCGGCCCTCAGCGAAGCCATCGAGCGGATAAAAGCCGAAGCTCCGATCTGGAAAAAAGAGTTTACGGAAAAAGAAGAGTTCTGGGTCCACGACCGGGAACACGCCTGAATACAAAAAACCGGGACGGAAATTAAATGAGCGGAAAAACAGAACTTAAACCGGGGAGATCAAAAGCCAGAAGCGCAATCGTCCTGGCAGGAGGCAGGGGCCGAAGGATGGGCATGGTCGAAAAAGCCCTCCTCGAATTTGAAGGAAAAACCATCCTCGAACGCCTGCTTGAAAACCTTTTCCGGGTTGTGGACGAGGTAATCCTCTCGGTCCGCGACATTCCCCAGAAAGAAAAACTCCTCCCTGTGCTTGAAAAATTCCCTTCCCGTGAAATCCGCTTCTGTTTTGATACCTTAGAAGATGCCGGCCCCCTTGAAGGCATCCGGGCTGGGCTGCTTGAATCCAGATCAGAATACTCTTTTGTCTGCGCCGGGGATATGCCTTTTGTAAATATCAGGGTTGTAGACCTGCTGTTTGAAAAAGCTGAGGGGTATGACGTTGCTCTCCCGAGGTGGGAGGAGAGAATGTTTGAGCCTCTGCACGCAGTTTATTCCAGAAAATTAATTCCTGAAATCGAAAAAGCCTTTGAAAGAGGGAAACATTCAGTGCTTACGCCGGTTTTCGAAATGCCTGATGTTGTTTTTGTTGAGATATCGGAAATTCGGGAACTTGATCCTGAATTGAGGACTTTTGTGAACATTAATACGGTTGAAGACCTTGAGAGCATGATCGGATCTGCGGTGGAAAAAGTGAAATTGTAATAAAACTCCGGTAAAACATTGTTGTTTTTTGTTAGTTGTAGAAAAATATTTTTGAGTTTTTCACAGCTTTGCTTTTTTTATGCAATAAAATAGAAATATATTTAGCCAACAATCTTCTCTATTTTTTAGATTCGCTTGTTTTTATATATATGGATTATTGTAAAAATGGCATCATCCAAAAAGAACTGAAAAACCGAACTTTTGTAGAAAGCCTGAATTTTCTTTTATGTATTTTTATGAGAAGACCGGTCGCCTTCGACGACAGGTGAGAGCCCGGGGTTTTAAGAACCGATTCACTCCGGCGATTCTGGCTTACTGAATTAAAACTGAATCTTACTTTTTCTACGGAAATTTTTACATAATTTCTTTACTGGTGGGCATCCTCTATCTCAAACTCTACTTTCCGGCTTTCAAGTTCTTTTATAATCTCTTCCATAAACACACCCGGTCCCGGGACGTGGCTGTGGTGGAATTCTGTTACTTTTCCGGGCTCGCCGCCGACGCTTGTGATTTCCACGGCGCAGGAGGGGCTTTTCGGGACGCCGATTATCCTGATGTTTATGCCGTTGGCTGCGAGGTCTTCGAGGAGGTCTGCAAGGGGGGTGAAGATTTTTCGGCAGAAGCGCCTGTAGGAAGGGTGTTCGAGCTGGTCTTTCGTGATTTCCCGGCGCTTCATTCCGAAGTACATGGCTTCGGGGCAGGGGAGCTGGATCACGTTTATTCCTCTTGCGTCAACAGGGGTTGCCGGCTTTACGCCTTTAAGTCTTGCAAGGGGGTTAAGCAGGCAGTGGCCGACGACAACAACTTCATCTGTGAGGTCGCTTGTTTCGGATTCTTTGGGGACCGGAGAGATCTCATAATCTTCTAGTTTTTTCATATAATCATTTACTGCGTTTGTTTATTTAGTTTTTATCTGAATAAGAGATTATATATTTATCTTCTGCATATGTATCCGAAAATGGTATCTGTGAGCCTTCATACCAGCCCGATTTTTACAATCAGTAAAAGCGGGATTCCAGGAGGCAGGCAGGAACACTGCCTTTATAACCGGAAGGTCATTTCATATGTATGAAGATTTTGGAACAACACTTAACAGAGGCTTCAAGACCTGGACCAGGAATTTAAACATTTGTATTCCATTTATCCTTAATTTTTTTGTTAGTTTAATTCTTTATGCCTTTTTCTTTGGTTTAATGGGTTTCCTGCTCTTTGGCTCAAGCACAGGAAGCATAGCTGACCCTTCTACCCTCCCTCCCGCAGAACTTTATTCCATGCTCTGGGAAGGGATTAGGGACAATATGGTAATCTCAGGGCTGGCAATTATCGTTTTTTCCCTGCTTGGCATGTTCTTACAGGCATTTTTCACAGCAGGGGCAATCGGGATGGCAAAAAAAGCTTCAGAGACCGGGGATACCGTATTCTCCGATATGATCCAGTCCGGTTCGAAAAACGCTTTCAGGCTTTTCCTCACAAGCCTGCTGATCAGCTTGATGCTTCTTGCGGGCATTGTATTCATAGTGCCTGGAGCCCTTACAATCGGAGACCTGAGCAGTCTGAGCGGTCTGAGTGGGCTGGTCGAGAACCCGGAAGCAGCTGTTGAAGGTATGGGCACGCTCGCAATAGGAATCCTTGTCTGGGGAATCTATAGCCTGGTTATAAACATCGTACTTTCCCTTACCCCTTACGCCCTCGTAATCGATGAGCTTGACCCTCTTGACGCTCTAAAAAAAGGTTACAGATTTTTCAAGAAGAATAAACTCGATGTATTCTTTATCTGGATAATTGCAGTCGGGCTGGCTTTCATCAATGGTCTGGTCGGGGAGTATCTGGGTTCACAAAACACTCTGATCTCAGGCATCACATATATTGTTCCGGTTCTTGTATTGCAGCCGCTTACTACTATCCTGTGGACACGCCTCTACCTGGCCGGGGAAGGACGGGAGCTCGACAACCATTATGACCTGCTATCTATTCCGGATGGGTTCTAAAAGGCTCCCGAAATCCACACCATTTTCTATTTTTCTTTTCGGCTTTCTATTTTTCTGCTTTGATTCAGGTCCTGCCGAGCATTTTACACGCCTGGCAGAGATCTTCAGTACAGGTATCCCCGCAGATCCTGCACTTCTCTATTTTTGCAGGAGGGAGCTCCTTTGCAAGGGCTCCTACTAGCTTGTCAAAGCCGCGGAGAAGGGAATACTTGGTGCCCGGGTGGTTAACCTCAAAGCTGTTTAACAATTCCCTTATTTCTCCTCGAAGGGCTTCTCCTGCATACGGGCACTCGCTGAAGTCCACAGGCAGGGAGTTTATCAGCGCATAGAGTGCCACTTCCTTTTCAGGAATATTCCGCAGGGGCTTTGCCCTCATTACGAGCCCTTCGATTGCTGCAGAAGGAGCAAGCCTGACCATTCGTTCCATATCTCCCCTGAAATGGTTGAGGAGAATGGTCTGGGCTTCATCGTCCAGGTTGTGCCCGGTTACCAGTTTCGTTGCTCCTATTTCAAGCGCTGTCCTGTTAAGGACGCTTTTCCTGAGAACTCCGCAGTAGCTGCATGTGCCTTTTTCCCGGTCCATTACAGCCAGTTCATCCATTGTAACCCCATGCTCGTCTTTAAAAGACTTTATAATGTGTCGGACACCGAGCATTTCTGTAAGCTGTTTTGCAAGTTCAAGGGAGGGGGGACGATATCCGTGTATGCCCTCATCGACTGAAATTGCCACGATTTGAATATCGGGCCTTTCTCCCAGGATCTTATGTATTATATAGAGAGCAACTGAGCTGTCCTTTCCTCCGCTCAGAGCAACGGCTATTACGTCATTTTTCTTGATGTTGTACTCTTTCCGGATTGTCAGCTTGATTTTCCTTTCAACGTCCTCTATAAAATGTTTTTTGCAGAGATGCATACCGGAGTATTTTTGAAAAATAACAGCTTCATGGTTACATTTTTTACATTTAATTGTCATTTGAAATCCTTTTTAAATCCTTTTTT
>JBFHIK010000080.1:0-9067 GCA_041596555.1 Methanosarcina sp. | reverse complement strand
GGTCTTGCCCCAACCAGTGGGGACTTTGATATAACCTCTCTGATGGGTTTCAAAATATTTCAGAATATCCTCAAAGATTTGTTTCTTATCTTCCCTCAAGGGCTCGAGCTCGACGGTTTCCATGCCGGCTGAGGCTTCATTTGAAATTGTCATCAATACGCTGTCCTCACGCTTTTTACTCTATGAGATTTCACTCTATGAAAATTAACTCTGTGATATTTTTCATATTTACTAAAAACCATAAAGCTACCTTTCAAGAAGTTTTCCGGGAAACTGCATGCTCCATGCACAGGAAACAGTGCATGAAACTGGAAATATTCTAAGAATTAACTCCCCTTACTACAAAGTAACGGATAAAAAACTTCAGTCCAGAAAACCTGGGTCATCCCCTTTCGTTCCAAAATCGAAAAGAGCATGTTTGAACTGCTTTTAGTTAAAAGAAATCCTTTTTCAGTAATATGAACTACGGTGATATAAGAATTACGGCAGTATAAGAATTACTATAATATAAAGTTGTGGAATTTAAATAATCTAAACATCTAACGAAAATCTAACGAACATCTAACGAACATCTAACGAACATCTAACGAATATGATCGTAAAGAGACTATGGAAATGTAAGCTTGCTGAAATCATGAACTGCAGCAATTTATATACGGAAAAGTCAAAGGAAAAGGCTCGTTGCAGAGGTCCCCTATCCTTTGAGATCTTCCGGAAAAGGAAATTTGAAAGAGTTTAGAAGAACTTTGGTCTTGCAGAAAGATACTTTGCAAGAGGCAGCTTCCTGTAGGGTTTGCCAGCGGTTTCTTCTTTTATACGGGTGTTCAGCTCTTCCGGAGTCATCTGAACTTTTTTAGGCTTATCCTTTTCGGACTCGGACCGGACGGTCACGTTAACCGTGCCTTCCTCCATTTCCTTATCTCCAATAACCACAACATACGGCACCCATTCCCTGCCCGCTTCTCTTACCTTCTTTCCTATGGACAGGTCGCGGTCATCAACATCAACCCTGAAGTCCAGCTTCTTAGAAACCTCTTCAGCAAAAGCGAGGTGTTTTTCGGAAACCGGCACAATCCTTACCTGAGTGGGAGAAAGCCATAAAGGCAGCATCGGGACTTTTCCTTCTTCGGTTTCCATTGCAGCCTTTTCAAGGAGAGCATAGATACAGCGTTCGATTGCTCCGCTTGGAGAGCAGTGGAGAACGGTCGGTCTCTCCAGTTTGCCGTCTGCGCTCGCATAAGAGATATCGTACCTTTCGGCATTTTCCACATCGATCTGGACAGTGGAAAGGGCACTTGCCTTGTCAAGGGCATCTACGAAGTTAAATTCGAATTTGAGTACGAAGTAGAAGAAACGGGTGTCCCACATCTCCACAAGCACGGGCTTGTTAACGGTTTTTGCCATGTTGATTACCAGGTCTTTATTGGACTCATAGAAATCCCTGGTGAAACGGATGGCAACTTCATAATCGTCAACGTGTATCCCCATATTTTCAAGCACGTCGATGCAGAGGTCATACTGCTGCTTGAACTGGTTTACAGCCTGGTCCATGTCCTCACAGAGAGTGTGCATATCAGGCATGGTAAAAGCCCTGAGCCTTCTTAAACCCACGAGTTCCCCGCGCTGTTCCTTTCTGAAACTGTAGCGGGTCATTTCGATCATCCTTAAAGGCAGGTTTTTGTAGGAGATCGTCATGTCGTGATTCATCAGGAATTGCCCGAAGCATGCCGCAAAACGCAGGAACATCTGCCGCTTATCAGACTCAATAGAATATTGCCTTGCAGGGAACCTGTCAAGGTACTTCTTGAGAGTCGGGTGGTTCATGTCGTACATCAGGGGAGTTTCGACTTCCATTGCCCCAAAATCGGTTGCAACATCAAGCACGTAGTTTTCAAGGAGGGACTTAACAAACCTTCCCTTGGGGTAGTAGCGCATGTTTCCTGAGTCGGACCCTGGCTCGTAGTCTGCAAGCTCAAGCCTCCGCATGAGTTCAACATGGGGAGGAGCACGCTCAACTGCCCTGCTTTTGGACATTTCATAATTCACAAACTTCTGAAGTTTCGGATAGGGAGTTAGGTCAAAGCTCTCGACTTCATGGAGTTCCCCGTCCAGAGTCAGGATGCGCCAGTAGGACCTGGCAGTACCTTCGGCTTTCAAAGCTTCGGAAACTACCTCTTCTTTTTCCTCTACTGCCACAGTTTTGCATACTGCTTTTGCGGTCCCCTCGGGACGGATGCTCCTGGAAAGTTCGGAGAGGGGGTGCCCTTTACAGCTTACAGTAAAGGCTTTGTACCATCCAAAAGGAGCCCGTTTGACCTCATATTTTCCTGAGAGGGCTTTCTCAATGCCTTTTAAGACCTCTACTGCAACTTTCGGAGAGGAAAGGTCAGAGCTCAGGTGGGCATATGGATAAAGCATTATGCGGTCGGTTTTGACCTGAGCTGCAACCTTTTCGATTTCAGACACAGCTTTTTCTATGGCTTCTTCTGGATTGACTTCATCCACGCTTTCCACAGCCGTAAAAGCGGTGAGGGCTTCCTCAAGTCTGCCTGACTTTAAGGACTCTTCGATTTTTTCAGCAACTGGAGTTTGTTTTTTGGTTTGGTATTCAATATAGTCAGAGTGAATGAGCAATAACTGCATTCTATCACCTGTGTTTTCTAAGCCGAATATGTTTTCCGAATTGGCTTTGGTTCTGGATCAAACAGAGGCTCAAACAGTAAATCAAACAGTAAATTATGATTTAGTATTACAATTTAATACTATTATTTGATTAATACTATGATCTGATTTCAGAACTATTTGAGGCCTGTACCCGTCAGTAGATATTGATTAAAGGAAGTTAAGAAGAATATATGACAGTCCTAACATCCTGCAATGATATAAAGCAATCCCTTTCTCCTCATTGAAATCTATTTTTATCAATCAGTCCCGGCAGTATTTTGTCAATTTTTTGAGGTAGAGGTCAGCCTGTACTGCCAATTCAGGATGAATCTGCTCCTGATAAACTCTGTAGGCTGCAACGAGGGCTCCCAGAAGAATGGGAGCTGCAAAAAAGCCTGCAATCCCTCCCACAAAAGCTCCTCCCAGGAAGGCGAGCATTAGCAGCATCGGATGGATCTTTGACTTAAGGCCGGTCAGAAAAGGCCTGAGGATCAGTTCGGGAGGGCCATAAATTACAAGGGAAGAAACCACAAAAAAAAGAAATGCACTTTCAAAACCCTGTTCCAAATAACGTATTAAAGCCAGGGGCACAAGCACCATATACCCGGCAAAAAGAGGTATAATCGATGCTATGAAGATAAGGGTTGCAAGTGCCAGCACATGAGTAAATCCAAACGCGTAAAAAACGGCTAGGGAAGTCACGCTTACTATGAGAGCAGCGTAAGCATTGCCTATAAAAACTCCCCTCAGGATAAGGTCCAGATGAGCCGCATAACGGTTTGCAGTATTCTGGTATTCCTCTGGTATCACGCCAAGAAAAGCACAGTAAAGCCTGTCCCCATCGGCAAGCAGAAAATAACAGAAGAAAATCGAAACTATGAAATTAATAACAAAGAGACCGATGCTCTGGGCATATGAGATTAGCCCTACGCTGCCAACTGCGGGCAGCAGGGAGGTAAAGAGGTTCCAGATAGCGGTATTTATCCTTTCAACATATGTTTCAGGAATTTCCAGAGCATTTATAAAATCTAAAATTCCGCTCATGACTGAAGCCTGGTGCTCAATAATCCAGGAGACCTGGTTAAGGATCTCAACAACTCCGGCTCCTATAATGAATACTATAGGGACGAAAATGAAAAGGCTGGCTATAAGAGCCCCAACTTTTCGGTACTTCCCAAATTTCACCTGGACAGGCCTGGCAATATAAGCAAAGACTATCCCTAGCACTATTCCGTCTGCCAGGGGCAACAGGATCAAAAAAGCGAAGAACAAAAGCACAGCTAATGCAAGAGCTATTCCTATTTTCCAGCGGCTGGCAATAATCTGGCTGACTCCGTCAGGTGGGTAATTCAATCGCATTCTTCAGTTCCATTATGATAATATATGATAGTAATTCAATTAATCAAATTAGAGGTAAAGATAATCAAATTCGAGAACTTGAAACAAAGGTATTAAATGAGTCCGAATGTAAACATTGTTAAGCTCTAAGTTAAATCTAAAGACTATTGGATTCATTAGTATAAAGTTTAGATTGTATGTGCGGAGCCAGGTCAGGCAAATAACAGGATAATCAGGTATTCCCGGAAAGTTTCTAAGTTATTTGATCTGAAAGGGCATGGTAAGATTACAGGTATAATATTGAAATATAATTAGGAACTATTTAATAATTTCATAGAATTATGAACCCACCTGCAAATTAAGACAGGGTTAATTAATTAATCACACCTGCGTTTTTGTTTCGTCAAACTGCCATATTTTTCCTGCCCCATCTATCGATTTCCAATTCATGGTTTTTCCAGCAGGGTTGGAGATTGCGCTTTAATTAGCTCAAAACGGGGGGTTCAAGCCGCGCCGGGCGCAGGTGGGATAGACGGGGTAAAGCTGCTATTCAGGCTGCCCGAAATAATATATTTCGATTAATTACAGACAGCCAGAGTTTTTAGTATCCATTTTTTCCCGTTCAAACTTTTAGTTTTTCATCCAGCCCGGGAACAAGTTTGTCAAAATACCTGGTTACCACGCAGGACTCCATGCATTTTCCACACCTTATACAGGTTTCACTTACATGAGGTTTTCCTGCTTTAATCGAAACCGCCCCTACAGGACAGGCTTTCTCACATATGCCACATCCCGTACAGCGGGAAAGCCTTATGAACTGTTTTGCAGCCTCTTTAAAAAGACAGACCGCTTTTTCCTTTGTTTCCGAGCTTACAAGCAGGTTTCCATTCGAGAAAAACTTCACAGTTCCGGTTCCGGTTTTGACCAGCAGCATGCCCAGTTCTTCTGCATAAACAGTCTTTCCAAGCACATTGATGAAATCCGCAGCTTCTTTTTCCCTGATGCCCCGGACTCCTGCCTCGACAGAAAAGCCTCCTGCTTTGCAGGGGGAAATTCCTCCCACCACCTCAATTTCAAAGTCTTCAGCTTTTTCTTCCGCAAGGACAGAGATTCCAAGCTCCTCTGCCAGCCTTAGAATTTTCGGAGGCAGCTCTTTCCAGCGCCAGAACCCATGCTCTACGAACTTTTCCGAAAGCCCGTGCTTTTTTGCCCACTCAAGCAGGAAGGCGTTCCACCTGGCGTGCATCTCAGGATGCAGCTCTTTTACCCTGGCATACTCGGCAGCAAGGGCAGATGGGCAGAGCCAGCACCCAACCCTTTCAAAGCCCTGGTCATAGAGCGGGTTGTAGGAAAGCCCTCTCCAGTAGATATAGAGCCAGACTTCAAGCGCCCGCCAGTCCCTTATAGGGAAAATATTTAGCTGGTTCGGGACGAAGGGGTTTGTCTCACTTGCCGCAATCCTTGCCCTGGAAAAGGATTCATGTTTCCGCTTCCCGTCTATTGTCAGATAGGCAACTGCATTTGCAGCTTCTTTTCCTGAAAGGGAACAGGTTCCTTTTCCTGTTTCCAGGTCTCCGGCCGACGCCAGTTTGCAGACCTTGCAGCACCAGCGGAAATCCTTTGCAGGAGGCCCGAACTTTTCTACCTGCTCCCAGAAAGAGGAGCCTGCGCTCATTTCTTCAAGCGGGACTTTCATTTCACGGCATAATTCCCGTGAAAACTCCACAGTTTCAGGGAATTCGATTCCTGTGTTCAGGAAAAAAGCCTTAAACTCCCTCTGCTTGAGAGCAGACTTTGCCAGGTCCAGCACCACAAGACTGTCTTTCCCCCCGCTGAATGAAACATACACAGGCAGGTCCCGATGCTCGTTTCTGGAAATAATCCCTCGGATGGTGTTAATGGCATTTTTCCCCAGGACCTGCAGGTGTTTTTTGTTAGCTTCTATGCATGCCCTTAAATCCGGAATCCCGGGGTGCAGAGCCGCCTCGCTGCTGTCAACCTTTCTGACCCTGATAACTTTTGTTCCGGTCTCAGAGGGAGAGTCGGTTTCTGACTCAAATGGAGCTTTGACTTCAGATGAGGCTCTCACTTCAGGTTGAACACCGGTCCCGGATAGAGTTTCGGGCTTTGACAGTTTCTCCAGGGCTGCAAAATCCGCGCCGTCAATGTAAGAAACCCCATATCCACTAAGGTTACCTGCGGTCACAAGGACAAAATCCTCTGCTTTAATGTTTTCGGCAAAAGACTCTATAAGCCCTGGTGCCACGTTTTTTCCATTAAGGTGCCTGTTTGTTTTCTTAAGCTCGACTTTTCTGCCTTCAGCAGATTTGAGGAGGATTTTTGCTCCTTGAAGGGAAGGCTCAAAGCTGTAGTCCATTTTTGAAAGTTCAAAACGGAGCACTCCGAAAATAAAACCGTCTACTATAACCTCGTCAGTTTTGTCTTCTCCGGGAGTTTTGTTAAGGAGAATTAGTCGGTCTCCCAGAGGGTCGCAGCCGAAGGCTGAAATTAGCTGCTCTGCCAGGACTTCCCTCTCATAGGGGGAACAGAACCTGACATCTGCCGGCTGGGAAAGATGGAGTATCTCGCCTTTACCGCCACAGGTCCCGCACTCTTCCCCTATGAGGGGCAGGTTGCACTTCCTGCACCAGAAAATGTAGTCATCTTCATATTCAAAACGAGGAGAGGATTTTTTCTTTGAAACAACCGCCACTTCTGACCGTTTTTCATAGCCAGAGCTCTTTCTGGCAGAGGATTTTTCTTTAAAATCCAGAGACCTGTTTTCTACCCTTTTTTCACGGGTTTGCGGCCCCTTTCTGTCCGAACTTTTTCGTTTTTGTTTTTGTGAGCTGGAAGTCTGGTATTTTTCTTTTTTCTGCTGCATGGGTGCCCTGACCGGTAGTTCAAAGAAATGATTAAGTATCTTATTGTTCAGTTCTCTGCAAGGATGCGTTTATCGATATATCAATATTTTGAAAGAAATTGCCAATGCTTTGAGAGAAAGTACCAATATTTTGAGAGAAATTGCCAATGCTTTGAGGGAAGGGAAAGATCCTATTAAAGAAAACACGATAATACTTTCTAATACTTTCAAAAACCCTCATAATATAACTTGGATCTTATATTTGTAATGATATTTTAACTGATCATATGAAGCAAGAATATATTAAACTTCCTGAGGAGCATTAACGCTTCCCTGGAAGCCATTCGGGTTTCTGCAAAAGGTACGCATGGTATTCGAAAGTGATATGGAATGAAATATGATGTTGTTGTGGTAGGAGCCGGCCCTGTAGGCTCCACTGCCGCCCGCTATGCAGCCCTGCATGGGGCAAAGGTTCTCCTGCTCGAAGAGCACGCCTCAATAGGTTCTCCTGTCGGCTGTACAGGGCTTTTAAGCACAAGAGCCATTGAAGAGTGCGGACTCAGGCCTTCGGACGAATTTGTTTTTAATTCTGTCCGCGGGGCTTTTGTGCATGCTCCTGATGGGCAGTGTCTGCCGATTGATGGAAAGCAAACAAAAGCATATGTTGTCTCCCGAAAAAACTTTGACCGCACTCTTGCGATAATGGCTGTAGAAGAAGGCGTTGAACTCTCCCTGAAAACAAAGGCTATTGGATTTGAAAAAGAGAGCTCTGAACCCGGGCCCGGGACAGAAGGAAATGGAAAGGAAAAGAGCTCCCCTGTGAAGCTCAAAGTACTCAGGAATGGCAGGCCTGAAACCATATCCACATCCGTAGTTATCGGGGCAGATGGGGTAAAAAGCCGGATAGCCAGTTATGCAGGCCTTGGAAAACCTGCGCGCATACTCCCCGGAATTCAGATAGAAGCTCCCTATGCCTCGGAGGACAGCGACTTTGTTGAACTGTTTCCCGGCTCTTCAGCTCCCGGTTTCTTTGCCTGGACCGTTCCCCTTGACGAAAAGGTCTCAAGAATCGGGCTTGCACTTGAACCGGGAATTGCCTGTAAAAGCGGGATTGGAGATAAATCTCCGCTTTTCTATCTCGAAAAACTCCTTTGCTCAAACCCACACATAAAATCAAGGTATTCAGGGGGCATGCTTGATTTTGTGGTAGGGGGAATTCCAATCGGCCCTCCGGAAAAAACATTTTCTGACGGTGTCCTGCTCGCAGGGGATGCTGCAGGGCAGGCTAAACCCACATCAGGGGGAGGAGTTTATACCGGAGCTTTTGCAGCAAAAATTGCAGGAAAAATTGCAGCTGAGGCTGCCCTTGAAGGAGATACCTCTGCACGCAGGCTTTCCGAATACGACCGGCTCTGGCGAAAAGGTCTGGCAAAAGAACTCGAAATAGGCATGAGAATCCATGATTACATGGGAAAGCTGGAAGACAATCAGTTGAATGACCTCATAGGTTCATTAAACACCCCTTCGATTCTGAATACGATTACGGAGTACGGGGATATGGACCACCCCTCTGTCCTTATGAGGAAACTTATGTTTTCAGGAAACTCTCTGAGGCTCATGAAAGCCTTCGGGACATTTGTAAAGACGCTTTTTTAAAGGGACCAGCGTTTGAGGCATGAAGTGAGAAGTGGTTTTAGAGGTCAGGAGAAGCAGGTCTACAGGAGAAGCAGGTCTCAGGAGAAGCAGGTCTACAGGAGAAGCAGGTCTCAGGAGAAGCAGGTCTCAGGAGAAGCAGGTCTACAGGAGAAGCAGGTCTACAGGAGAAGCAGGTCTACAGGAGAAGCAGGTCTCAGGAGAAGCAGGTCTCAGGAGAAGCAGGTCTCAGGAGAAGTGAGTGTTTTTTAGTTATTACTTTCCTGGCTACTGTGAGGACTATAAATTCCGGAAACCCATTATATTAAAGGGGATACCTGTGAGTTCTGATTATAAACTTCTTGATGACGTAAAACAGCACTTATGCACCTGTTCCGCAGGCCTCAAGCTCACCCCTGATATGGAAGCATTCCTGGAAATGCCCATGAGAGAGCTCTACGTTTCCCTGCCGATTAACATGGATGACGGTTCCATTAAGGTTTTTAAAGGCTTCAGGGTCCAGTACAACGAAGCTCTGGGCCCTACCAAAGGGGGGATACGTTTTCATCC
>JBFHIK010000079.1:0-9112 GCA_041596555.1 Methanosarcina sp. | reverse complement strand
TCATGAGAGGAATGCCGTCAATTTTCTGGCATTCCTTTCATGTTTGGATTTCTCCACTCTGCTCTGGAAACGAATTTCCTCCGCAGGTAACGTACTTTCGTATCTCTTCTCGCCAATGTTGGATATACTTGTTATGTGTAACACACAGCTCCTACATCTCAGGACTTTTAATGCTACACGATAGAGCTACAAATTGAGGAAGCATTCGCAGGTATCATGACATTTCCAACGTAGTCAATTAAGACTCAGGCTGGTCAACCGGGGCACTATTACATGCCTGCCAATTTAGTGACGGGTAGTTGACTTAAACAGCCGGAAGAATCTATTAATAACAAGCTTATTCAAATATAACCGGCCTATTCAACTACACCTTTTGTATCCGGGTCTCTTTGCATCCGGCTTTTTTTATCTACGTTGCACTCTCATTTCTTTTAAAACCCGTATTTGCCTATCAAAGGTACGAAAACAACTCCCCCTCTTTTCTCTTTGTGTATATTGCCTTCGTTATCTTTTTTAATTCTGATAAGCTCCTGGACGTATTCCCCCACAGGAATTACCATTATTCCTCCGGGTTTCAACTGCTCCAGCAGAGGTTCAGGGATACCGGGAGCTGCGCATGTTACAACTATCCTGTCATAAGGAGCATACCTGGAATAGCCCGCGGACCCGTCATCAAGCAGTACTGTAACGTTTTCGTAACCGGCTTTTTTAAGGTTCTCCCTTGCAAAATTCACAAGGGGTTCAATGCGTTCAACAGTGTATATATGCCCACTTTTCCCTACAAGTTCCCCCATTACTGCTGCATTATATCCTGATCCCGCCCCTATTTCCAGGACTTTTAGCCCTTCTGAAAGCTCAAGGAGATCACACATGATGGCAACCATATGGGGGGCAGAGATAGTTTGCCCGCAGCCGATATCCAGAGGCGTGTCAATGTAAGCCCCTTTTTTCGCGTATTCCGGGACAAACATATGCCTGGGGATCTTGAGCATGGCTTTAAGGACTTTTTTCTCCGTTCCATGGATCTCAAGCCCTCTTATGAGGCGCTCTTGCATCTCTTCGAGTTTATGCAGTTCTTCCTGTTCTTCTTCCTGTTTTTTTACTCCCTTTTTTTCGGTGTGGTTTTCTTTACCACGGGCCTCTTCTGCTCCCACTCTGACCGAACCCTTCTCTTCTTCCCTTTTTGGCAAATATGCGTTTTACATATTTTGCAAGTACAACATCGCCTTTTCTTGACCTGAAAAGCCCGTCTCTGACCTTTATTTTAGTGATAAAAAGCCTGGTATTTCCAACTCTCTCTTCTGCTCCCACAACAAATTCATAGTCTCCGGGAACGCGTTTTTCTACAACGTCTGTTTTTTCAGTTCCTTCCTGTGCGGAAAATTTCACAGTTATCTCATCAATTGCCCTTCCCCACACTGTTTCTATTTCTTCTGCAATGCCTGCATTGACACGTTTTCCTCCAGCTTCAAGGGAGGTAATCAGGATAGGACACACCATTCCCGTCTCTTCATCGTCAACAACCAGCTCATCATCCACCTGAAGAACAGTCTCGGAGTCCAGATCGGTTTTGAAGGTATTTGAGGTGTCCATCTTGCTGACAATGACCCTCAAGCTTACGTTTTTCGGAGTTTTTATCTTTACCGGATGCACCTGGCCGCACTTCATACAGCGGGCAAGCGGGCTCTGTCCTTCTTTCAGAACTTCATGCCCGACTTCCTCGCGCGGGGAACAGGAGGGGCACTCAATATCAATTTCTCTTATCATGGTCTTACCAGTACATGGATTCAAAATACTAAATACTTAACTTCTCCGGTGATGGTTTCTTCTGAAGGTATTTGCAGGAGAAGGCTGAACACAAAAAGCTCCATTGAAAATAAATTCGAGGTACATATAAATGAGTTCTATATAAATGAGTTCTATAAGTAAACGGTTCCTGAATTTAAGCCTTGAGTCTGGAACGTTTTTATCCTTTTATACGCGAGATTTCCTTCCCAGGTGAATATGAGGGGCATTCGATATTGATATGTTGTATAATAACAGGTCTGTTTTCTAGTTCTCTTTATTTAATTATTTATTTTCTAAAACTTTTTATGTTTTTATTGAGGGCACTGCTTCCTTTTTTCTTATATCCCTGCTTAATATCAAAAGTTTTATTATAATGAAATGCGTAGTCTTACATCTCATTATTGAGATGCATCTCAAAATTAAGGCAATATGGGTGCCAACAGTGCCGGACATTGAATATCTGAAGAAACTTGCCCTCAGAGGAGCAGTAAACAAAACTGTTAAGGTCTCTTCGAGTGAGTTTCACAAGCATACGGGGGACAGCTCTAAAACCGCAGCAAGAAAGCTAAAGCAGATGGAAGAAGAGCGTTTAATCGAAAGAAAGATAGTTCCCGGTGGCCAGTTGATAAAAATGACAGAAAAAGGGATTGAAATCCTAAAGAACGAATATGTTGAATACAACAGGATCTTTTCCTCAGAGCCTTATACTCTGAAACTTGAAGGAAATCTGGTTAAAGGTCTTGGCGAAGGTCAATATTATATAAACATCCCGGGATACAGGAAGCAATTTGAAGAAAAACTACATTTTGTACCTTTCCCGGGTACTCTGAATGTGCAGCTTTCAGAAAACAGCTCGGCCCTTCGAAACATGTTGCTAGAAATGCCCGCTGTCCGGATAGAAGGTTTCAATGATGGAGAACGCACTTTCGGAGGCGGGAATTGCTATCCTATTATTGTAGAGGGCATAGAAGCGGCTGTGATCGTCCCTGAAAGGACACACTACCCATCGGATTTAATTGAGATTATTGCACCGGTAAAACTCAGGGATGCCCTGAAATTGAAAGATGGAGATAGAATTGTGACACAGGTAAAAAAGCAGGGTACGGAGGGACAGGAATGAGAGAGAGCACAACATATGAATGCCTGAAGTATGGTAATGAGAGCATTAACAGGGCACTGGAAGCCCTGCGTGCCGGAAAAATGATCCAGATCTATGACTCGGACTCCAGGGAAGGAGAAACAGATCTTGTGATCCCTGCAAAGGCTGTTACTTACAAAGACGTTAAGTGGATGCGTAAAGACGCAGGAGGGCTTATCTGTGTGGCAGTAGATCCTGTGGCATCAAAACAGCTCAGGCTTCCTTTTATGGCAGACATTGTCCGGGAAGCCAGTAAAACAAGTGAATCCCTCGGAGAAGTTGTTGAAAAAGACGGGGATCTTAAGTACGATTCACATTCCTCTTTTTCAATCTGGGTCAACCACAGGGATACAAGAACAGGAATCCCTGATAGTGAAAGAGCCCTTACAATCCGGAAAATCGGGGAAATCACGGAACAGTCCCTTTCCGGTGATGGAGTCCGTTTTGGAAATGAGTTCCGGACTCCAGGGCATGTGGCTCTCCTCAGGGCTGCCGAAGGGCTCCTCGATGAGCGCATGGGCCAGACCGAGCTTTCAGTTGCACTTGCCCGGATGGCAGGAATCACTCCTGCAATGGTTGTCTGTGAGATGCTGGATGACGAGAATGGGAAAGCCCTTTCAAAAGAAAACTCCAAAGAGTACGGCAAAGAACACGGGCTTATCTTCCTTGAAGGGCAGGAAATAGTTGAAGCCTATCTGCAGTGGACAGGCGCAGGGTGTTAAACACCTTTTCTTTTTCTTTCTTTTTGTCCTTTCTTTTCCATGTTTTGTTTCTTTTCCATGTTTTGTTTCTTTTTCGCGTTTTGTTTCTTTTTCGCGTTTTGTTTCTTTTTCGCGTTTTGTTTTTTCCACATTTTGATTCTTTTTTGCGTCTGGTTTTTTATTTACCTCTTTAATTTCCTGTTTGCCAGGGAGGGACAGCAGAATATTATAATATAAAACGTAAACGTAAATTACTGTAAATATTATAGTAGCAACAGTATCTTTCGGTTATACTCAACATTTGTTTCTTATGTTCCATATTCCTGTGTTTTGCAGTTCATATTCATATCTGGGGGTACCATCTGATGATTCATAGGTTCAAAAAAGTCCAGCAAATTCTTGTTCTTGTACTTTTCCTGAACCTTTTCGTAGCTTTTGCTAAGATCATTTATGGGACCTTAACAAGCACTTTAAGCATGACTGCGGATGGATATCATTCCCTTTTTGACGGGATATCCAATATTGTGGGTCTTGTGGGAATTTTTATTGCATCCCGTCCCCCTGACAGGGAACATCCTTATGGGCACCAGAAGTACGAGACCGTTGCTTCGATTTTTATAGCTGTCTTGCTTCTGTTTGTCGGTTTTGAGATATTCCAGAATGCACTTCACCGTTTTCTTTTACAGAGCACTCCCGGGGTAACTCCCCTGAGCTTTATCATTATGCTCGGGACAATGGGTGTGAACTACCTGGTCACACGCTACGAACACGGAAAAGGGGTAGCTTTGAGAAGTCAGGTCCTGATTGCAGACTCCATGCACACTAAAAGTGATATCTATGTATCTTTCTCGGTTATAGTAAGTCTGTTTGCCATAAAGTTCGGTTTTCCCCTGCTCGACCCTTTAATAGCCCTTTTCATATCTATTGTTATCTTCAGGGCCGGGTTCAGGATTATGAAGGAGAACTCAAGAGTCCTTCTTGACATGTCCAGGCTTGAAGAAGATGAGATCTGCAACCTTGTTATGGGAGTTGAGGGGGTTATCGACTGCCACAAGATCCGGACTCGCGGAGGCATGGGCGATATCCGGATAGATATGCATGTGCTTGTGAAGCCTGATATGCCCCTTGAAGATGCACACATTATCGCCCACAGGGTAAGCAAAATGCTGAAGGCTGAATATACAGACGTTTCCGATGTGGTTGTGCACCTGGAACCTGCCTCACCCCAAGGATCAAATAGCAAAAAAACCAGTTAAGATGCATGGCTGGAAACGTTTTCGGGCAGATGTTTCGAATCACGACCTGGGGCGAGTCTCACGGCAGGGCTGTAGGTGTCGTAGTTGACGGACTGCCTGCAGGGCTTCCTTTCTCCGAAGCTGACATCCAGAAAGAACTGGACCGTCGGCGCCCCGGGCAGAGTGAAGTTTCCACTCCCAGAAGCGAAGCTGACAGGGTGGAGATACTTTCAGGAATTTTCGAAGGCATGAGCACAGGCACTCCCATCTCCCTGCTGGTCTGGAACTCGGATGCCAGGTCTTCTTCTTATGATGCTATCAAAGACACTCCCCGCCCCGGACATGCCGATTTTACATACATGGCCCGGTACGGAATGAGAGACCACCGCGGGGGAGGCAGGTCTTCGGCACGCGAGACAATAGGCAGGGTTGCAGGCGGGGCTCTTGCAAAGCTTTTGCTTTCCCGTTACGGGATCCGGATTGCCGGGCATGTGCTCGAACTTGGCGGAATCCGGGCAAAAACACTTTCTTTTGATGAAATCCTCGAAAACGTGGAAAAAACCCCCGTGCGCTGTGCAGACCCTGAAGCTGCTCAAAAAATGCTTGAAAAAGTTGCAGCCCTGCGGCAGGAGGGAGACAGCGTCGGCGGAATTGTCGAGGTTATTGTAAAAGGTGTGCCTGCCGGGCTGGGAGAACCCGTTTTTGACAGGCTTGATGCAGACCTTGCAAAAGCTCTTGTGAGCATCCCCGCAGTCAAGGGCTTTGAAATAGGAGCAGGGTTTGAGGCTGCCCGCATGCGCGGAAGTGAAATGAATGATTCCTTCCGCGTGGAGGAGGACAAAATAACATGTTCGAGCAATAACGCAGGCGGGATCCTGGGAGGGATTTCATCGGGCCTGGACATCGTCTGCCGTGCAGCAGTAAAGCCCACTCCTTCCATAAGTAAACTTCAGCAAACCGTTGATCTCACAACCCGGGAAAATGCCGAAATAGCGATTAAAGGGCGGCACGACCCCACGATCCCCCCGCGCATGGTGCCGGTTGCCGAAGCCATGGTTGCCCTCGTGCTTGCCGACCATATGCTCAGGAGCGGCTTTATTAATCCCAGGACCCTGCTGGAGTAAGGGAAAATAAGGCACAATTGCGGCTCCTTCTCCCAAAATCGCTCCAATCAAAATGTCCTCCGCCGCAAATTACTTATTTTTAATCTTTAATTTTCAATTTTTATTAAAGATAATCGGCATGTAGCCATCTGGATTTCAGATAAACTGGCTTGGATTTCGATGTAGATGTAGATAACTGTAGATTTGTGGAGATCGTTTTTTTGTTTATCCGTAGAAAACACTTGCTGTAGCTATGGTCTTATAAGTTTTCTGTGCAAAGTCTCAAACAATCCAAGATCAGGAAATAATTACAGACTCGAAAAGAGTATGAAACCTATCAGTTTGATGATCTGGCTAGAAAACTTATATAGAGATAATCAAAAGTAGTTTATAAAGTCAATATATACTTCCCAGGATTCTCTGAACTCCAAGTTTCCAAAGGCATGATTATGTTAGCTTTGAGAATTATCAGGGTTTGCCTGTTTCTGTCTTCCGGGAAACTTTAATTTTTTTAATTTTTCCTTAATTTGCCTTCTTAAATCAAGATGTGAGGGATTTGACTTGAAAATAAGGGCATTGATAGTTATCTTCCTGCTGGCGATAACACTTATTTCTGGTTCCGGCTGCATTGACAGCAGCAGTAAACCAGTCAAAGAAACCGGCCTGGAAGAAATGACAGATAATCAAACAGATGATCAGAGCGATTCATATAATGATTCCATAAAAACCGTTCCTGCAGAGAATTTCTCTGACAAGAGCAATACTCTTGAACTTGAAAAGGAAAGCTCCTTTTCCGGATATTACAGGAAAGAAAACTTGCAGTTCGAGGCCGAAGTTCCCACTTATTCTTTACCTCTACAGGCTTCAGAAATTGTAAATTATGACGATTTCATCCAAAAAATTTCCCTGACGAACGAAAGCAGGGATTTACTGTACCGAAATGGGTTTGTTGTGATTGAAAATGGAACCATTGAAAATCAGTTTACAGTAGAACAGATACGGGTAAATGATACTTACAGAGCTCTGAAAGTAGCTGACGTTCCTATCTTCATCACGTCGGATTCTCTTCTTCACCTTTATCACATCCAGTTCGACGAGACGCTAAAAAGGGTCGAATCTGAGGAATTTTACGACGAGCTCTGGAAACTTGACAAAGCTCTTCTTGAAGCCTCCATAAATGATTATGACAGCGCTTCAGGTCGAGAACAGGAAGCTGCAAGAAGAAATGCAGCCTACTTTGCAGTTGCATTGAGCCTGCTCCAGCCGAAACCCTCACAGGTTCAGGCAGCAGAAGACTCTTACGACTTTGATGAAGCTTTCCCGGCAGGTTCGACAAAACAATATCATTTTGAGGTCCCGTCGTTTGTAAAAAAAGAGGTTGAAGCCGAACTGGCTCTTATCGAAGCTCACGAAGGTTTTGCGACCTCTCCTATTTTCAAGTACGAAGAAGATTATTCCCAGTACGTGCCAAGAGGTCATTATACCCGCTCCGAGAAGCTGCAAAACTATTTTAAGGCCATGATGTGGCACGGTAGAATAAGTATGTTCCTTCAGTCGGACATGATTATTGCAGAAGACCCGGCAAAGGAAGCAAAAATTCAGACTATTCAGGCCTTTTTAATTTCTGACCATTTTGATAGGGATAAAGAGCTCAGGGACAGGTGGGACAGGATTTACGAAGTGACGGCTTTTTATGTCGGCTATTCCGACGACCTCGGGCCCTATGAATATGCAAAAGCTCTGGATACTGTTTTTGGGAATGATAGATACGGAGTGAGTTTCGACAACGAAAGCCTTACAGCACTGAACACCGAACTGGAAATATATGAAAGTCCAAAAATCTACGGCGGAACAGGTGGAATTATTCAGGCAGGCTCCGAAACTGAAAAAGAAACTCTTGAGGCCACAAAAGGTTTCAGGTTCATGGGTCAGAGATATACGCCAGACTCGTATATCCTCCAGAAACTCCATCCTCCTGCCCTGAATATCATGGATCTACTTGGTTCTGAAAGAGCCAGAGAACACCTGAAAAATCAGGGTATTTCTGAAAACGAAGAATACAAAAAAGCTCACATATCTCTGGAAAATGAATTTAAAGCTTTTGACGAAGAAGACTGGAATAAAAACCTCTACTGGGTACAGCTATACGCCTTAAAGCCTCTTCTTGTAAGCTGTCCCGAGGGTTATCCTACCTTTATGCAAACCGAAGCCTGGGGAGATAAGCAGCTTAACACGGCCCTTGCTTCCTGGACTGAGCTCAGGCATGATACTATCCTCTATACAAAGCAGGAGTACTTTACAGGTCCTCCTCCCCCGAAAGAAAAACGTGTTCAAGGATATGTGGAACCAGTTCCAGAGTTTTATGCAAGGATGCTTGCCCTTACTAAAATGGCACACAGCGGGCTGGAGGAAATGGAAGTTCTTGATGAACAGTCGGATGAAGATTTCACAACTCTTGAAAACACCCTTGAAATACTGCTGAAAATCTCTATTAAAGAGCTTGAAAACAAAGAGCTGACAGACGCAGAGTACAAATTCATCAGGAATTTCGGACAAAACATAGCTCCAATGCTTGAGAATGTGGATATAAAGTCTCAGATGTCCACTCTGGTTGCGGATGTTTACACGTCTCCTGCTGGAGTGCTGGAAGAAGGAACCGGAAAACTGGACCTGATAGTTGTAGCCTATAAGCAGCCGGATGGCAGGATCGTACTCGGGGCAGGCCCGGTAATGAGTTACTATGAGTTCTGGCAGCCCTCAGGGGAACGGTTAACGGATGAAGAATGGAGAGAAATGCTGAATGACAACCCTCCTGAAAGGCCGGAGTGGGTGAGTTCATTTAGGGGATGAAAGATGCTATCTTGGATAGTCATCTTTTTCATCTGATTTTTCTTTAAAAAACTTTGGGCTGCCTACCGAGCCGACAGAGATATCGGACTTAAGAGCAGTTAAGTCCGTACAGAAACCGCAGCCCGGGTGGATTGGTTCCTCAGTTTCTCAGCATATGGATCTGGGAATCAGTTATTGAAAGCTATCAGCAGAAGAATGATTTTCAAATCTGCCTAAACAAGGGGCGATGTGCCAATTTTCCCTTTGATCGATGCCCATCTCACTTTCCCGCTCTTTTTGTATGCTTTAAAAATAGAC